>JBJOOI010000334.1:0-4370 GCA_046051375.1 Bacteroidota bacterium
ATTGATAAAAATCTCCTCTGCCTTGCGCTTGATCATCATGCCCATTTCCTGAAACAGAATAGGTGTATCCCTTGCAATAATATCATCCATGAACTGGATCTGGGTCTTGACCAACAAACGGTAGTAGGCGAGATTGTCAGTGGCAGCAGACTTTATGCTATCTATGGAGATTCTTCCTTTGAGGATTGAATGTAAAAATGGGAAAATCAATCTACCTGAACTTTCATCAGCGATACCGGTAATCAGCCTGACCAGGGTATCGTCAATTGACCTTATTTTTTTGCCAATAGGCGTAGCAGCCGCTGCTGCATAATTGTAAAAACGCTCTGGATGATGATGTGCCGCTTCCACAAGCAGGCTGTCAGCAAAACTTGCATCTAGGTAGGGTTCAATCCTTGAAAGTACCTGATCAGGATACAGCCCGGCAAATTGCCTGAACATGATTACTCTTGAAGCATTCAGTGAGGGATTCTCAAAAAAAACTGAATTTTCGCCCAACAGCATCTTGTTGATGGTGAATGGGAAATAATCAACAATCCCAGCAATGCTGACTCCACGGATATCCAGCCCCATGTATTGCCTGTAGGCATCCAAGAGGGTTGCGGCTTCAGTTGGAGGCATGGCATTGGATCGGAGTGACCGCAGCAATTCTTCAAGCAGGATGTTCAACCCGGACAAATATTTGACTTTTATTCGGTGGTCGACTGCCATGTTTTTTTCTATTTCCTGCTGCAGCGAATCCGTTTGCCTGGTATAAATATCAGTCAGCAACAAATCAAGATCAATATCCCTGCTGATGACGATCATTTTATCTGCCTTGCCATCCAATGCACAAATCCTTGATTGTAGCCCATCTATATCCTCATGCAATTTTACCCTTCGGATGTCAATAGCAGTGGGGCGGCTGACTTGTCCGACAGCAGAAAAAGCCATAAATGGCATAAAAATCCATATAAAAAAACGCAAAGGAAACATAGGGTGTAAAATTAAGACTTAATTTCCAGCAGCACCCTTGCAGATCGCTTAACAATTAATTAATCCAGCTTAAAGGTGATATCCTGCTTCATCAGTTAACTTTGTGTAAACAAGCATTTTACCATGGCGCCAGCCGCAAAAAAAATCCTGATTGCAGATGATGAACCAGATATTCTGGAAATCATCACCTACAACCTGCAGCTGCATGGATATGATGTGGTTACCGCCAAAGATGGAGACCAGGCCATTCAAAAAGCCAGGGAAACCAATCCAGACCTGATCATCCTCGACATCATGATGCCCAAGAAAAATGGCATTGAGGTCTGTAAAATCTTAAGGGCTCAGCCCGCCTTTGAACATACCCTTATTGTTTTCCTTACCGCCCTGAGCGACGAACTCTCTCATGTAAAAGGACTTGAGTTTGGTGCTGACGACTTTATCAGCAAACCCATCTCCCCGAAAGTAATGGTATCAAAAGTAAACGCCTTTTTCAGAAGGGTTGCCAAACCTGAAGAAACCAAGGCCGTTGAAGTGGGTGAGCTCAGGATTGAACCGGAAGAATACATGGTTTATTACAAAGGAGAACCCATCAGCCTTGCCAAAAAAGAGTTTGAATTGCTCAATTATCTGGCCTCCAAGCCTGGAAGGGTATTTTTGCGCAATGAGATCCTGAACCAGATCTGGGGCAGTGAGGTGATTGTTGGCGACAGGACAATTGATGTGCACATCAGAAAAATAAGACAAAAATTAGGCGTGGATTGCATCACCACAGTCAAGGGTGTTGGCTATAAATTTGACATTTGAGATTCGCTGAATAAGCAATGAATGCCTTAGATTGCAGTATGTTCGACGCTAAGAACTATTCTCCTCAAAAAATTGCATTGTATTCTGCGATTGCGGTTGGCCTCTTGGCATCCCTGATCACAGGATGGACCTCCAAAAGCCTGGCTGCGGCATGTACCAGCTTATTGTTTATTTTTGGTTTCACCTATTGGTTTGTACATTTTCTGATTGAAAAATTCCTGCAAAGGCAGATCAAATTGATTTACAAACTCATTTACCAAACCAAGGCATCCAAAAAAGAGGAATTTTTCCAGAAAAAAGTATTGCCGAAGCAAAGACTGCAGGATGTGGGGGATGAGGTCTTGCAGTGGACTGATCAAAGAAAGGCTGAGATGGAATTGCTTGAAAAAAATGAAGCCTTCAGAAAGGAATTCCTTCAAAACCTTTCCCATGAATTTAAAACCCCTGCATTTGCCATACAGGGCTATCTGGAAACCCTTTTGGCAGGAGCAATGGACAATCCTGAGGTCAGTCAGAAATTCCTAACAAATGCATATAAGAATACCGAAAGGTTGATCCACCTGATTTCCGACCTCGACGAAATCACAAGACTCGAGAGTGGCAAACAAGAGCTGCATTACCAGAATTTTATCATTCAAGACCTGATCAATGACGTCTATGAATCACTGACCATCAAGTCGGTGGCCAAGAACATCCACTGCCAGATCAAGAAAGGATGCGAACAACCTCTCAGGGTTTATGCGGACAAGGAAAAAATCAGGCAAGTATTGATCAACCTGGTTGACAATGCCATAAAGTACGGCAACCAGGAGGGAAAGGTTGAAGCCAGCATTTACAAGACTGATGACACAACCATTCTGGTAGAAATTACAGACGATGGCATGGGAATTGCAGAGGAGCATATCTCAAGAATTTTTGAAAGGTTCTACAGGACAGACTATGGCAGAAGCAGGAACATTGGAGGTAGTGGCCTTGGGCTGGCCATTTGCAAACACATCATTGAAGCCCATGGACAGTTCATTCAAGCAAGAAGTGCCCCTGGCATTGGCACTACTTTTGGATTTACCCTGAAAAAGATAAAAGAACAGGCTTAAGCTGATGCAATCAAATCCAGTGGAGATTCAACAAGTGAAGCAACCTTGCCATGAATCACTGACTCTACTATTTTTTCAACAGGAGTTGACAATGAATCATCAATGGAATCCACAACTGCCACATTAAATTCTTTTAATGCTGCAGCATTGCATATTTGTTCATACTGTCCATGCATGGGCAATACCATCAGCTGCTTCCCCAGGTAAAGTGCTTCAGCGGGGGTCTCAAACCCTGCACCAGTAATGATTCCATGAGACCTGATGAGGCTATCATCAAACATGGATTGGCTTAGGGGCAACAACTTTACGTTGTCTTCCTGCATTACATTTTCAACCTGCTTTGAGAAAAGATGAAACTTGAAATTTTTTAATCGCTGCAGCTGCTTGACAACCAGTTGATCAGCATAATGACCCAGGTATACAGTTATATGTCCTTCATTCACTGGCGTGGCATGCAGGATGGAAGGCTTGATGACAGGTGAAAATATATTGTCATCATATTGCTTAAAATGAAGCCCTACCGATCTCGTACCTGTGGCATAATTAGACAACACCCATTCTCCCAGTAAATTTTTCACTTTGGGCCTCGGTACTTTTTTACTGACAAAACTTGCCTGATGCCCAAAATGGACAGATGGAATGCCTTTTAATTTACATGCCAAAGACGTGATGCATTCAAAATCATTGATGATCAGATCGTATTTTTCAATGGGAAGAAATCTTGCTTCACTGAGTATTTTTCGCAAACCTATTCCAACAATTGTCTTCATCACATCAATACCACCTGACTGCTCATTGTATTGCAAACTGACCCCTTTGCTTCTGTATGCAACAGGCATTGATGTCTTTAATGCACTGTTGTTGCCGCTGAGAAAAATATCAACATCGCCGTATTTTTGCAACAGCGGTAAAATGGCATTTGCCCTGCTGATATGGCCATTCCCGGTGGCCTGAACTGCATAAAATATTTTCATCATGGATCAATGTGTAGCAGTGGCAATGGAAGTAAAGAACAGTGCAACTTCATCAGTAAGTACGTTGAGCATGGGAATCCGATTGTTGCTGCGCATTTGAATTACTTCCGCCACAGCATGCTCTTTTTCATTGAATGCATGAATATTGAATGCATGAATACTCCAGGCTCCTTCGTTATACTCCAATGTTGTCAGGTTCTCAATCCAATCTCCACTGTTCATGTAATTGACGGAACCCGAACCCGTAGAAATGGTTCGTATTTGTGGCTGATGAATATGGCCACAAATCACCGTATCATATCCTTTGGCGATGGCCAATTCTGCTGCTGTTTGTTCAAAATCGCCAATCCAGGCAACGGCCTTTTTCACACCATTTTTGACCTTCTTGCTAAGACTCATTTTTTCTTTCCCAAAGGTCTTGAGCACCCAATTGATGGCCCTGTTCACCAAGATCAAAAGGTCATAACCATGACCTCCCAATTTGGCAATCATTTTGGCACTGCCTTTGGTAGTTGCATCAAAT
>JBJOOI010000335.1:0-2962 GCA_046051375.1 Bacteroidota bacterium
GGGATCCCTTCTGAGGTCGTAGAGTGCCTTGTAAACGATGACATTTTCAGGGGTTGGCCCAGAAAAACCGTTGAAGCCCGGAGCGCCCATTTCATAGGATCTTGCCGGATGCTGGAAGATCAGCTTCCAGTTGTCCATGCGCACGGCCTCGAGTGCATTCCTGCGGTAGTAATAAAGGAAAGTTTTTCGTGGGGACGCAGTTAGATCTCCTTTCAAAATAGGAGACAAGTCTACGCCATCAATTTTCTTTTCCGACAGTGGCGCTTTGGTCAGGGCTGAAATGGTGGGCAGTATATCAATGGTTGATGCAAGTTGGTTTGCAACGATACCTGCTGGGAGAACGCCTTTCCAGCGCATGATGCAAGGAACCCTTTGCCCACCTTCAAATGAAGTACCTTTTCCTTCCCTGAATCCTCCGGTGGAACCTGCATGATTGCCGAAATTCAACCAGGGACCGTTATCGCTTGTAAAGATGATCAGGGTATTTTTATCCAGTCCTTCTTCTTTCAGTGTCTGCATGATCATACCAACATTGTAATCCACTTCCTGGATCACATCCCCATACATTCCTTGCTTGCTTTTTCCACGAAATGCCGGAGATGCATTGATGGGCACGTGAGGCATGGGATTGGGGATATAGGCAAAAAATGGTTTGTGTTTATTTTTCCTGATGAATTGGATGGCTGCATCCGCAAGCCTTCCTGTCAGTGTTGCCTGGTCTTCAAGGGTTTGGATGGTATCGATGGGCCTATCATTTTTAATCAAAGGAAGGGGTGGATATTGACTTTTATTGCTGCCTGATTTAACAGGCTTTCCATCATAGCCCATTGGCCACATGTCATTGGAATAGGGCAAACCAAGATACTCATCAAAGCCCTGATTAAAGGGCAGGAACTCCCTGGCATCACCGAGATGCCATTTTCCAAAAATACCGGTAGCATAATTTTTTTGCTTAAGTAAGTCAGCGATGGTCATTTCATCTTTGGCCAATCCAACCTTTGCACCGGGAAACAAAGCCCCTGAAATACCAACCCTATTGGCATAACAGCCCGTCATCAGTGAAGCCCTTGATGCACTGCACACAGCTTGAGAAGAGAGAAAATTGGTAAAACGGATACCCTCTGATGCAAGCCTGTCAAGGTTAGGGGTCTGGATATCCAGCGCACCATTGCAAGAAAGATCACCATAACCCATGTCATCCATGAAAATGAGGATAATGTTGGGAGATTGGGTCGCAGCTGCCTCAGATGGTTTTAGGACAGGTGAAACAAGCGACTGTTGTGATGTCAGCAGCAATGCGAGCAATGCAATGAATGGAAGCTTTTTTTTCATGACGGCAGTTGATGATGTTAAAACGAGAAAGTACAGCTTGTCTAATATAGGTTAAATAAAGGAAACCATTTCCTAGAATAACGCTTTACCCCATTGCAAAATCGCAATGCACAAGCATTAAAACAGCGCCGCCCGTCAATTGAAAATGTAAAAAACGATGGCCATCAATACTGCTATCAATCCCCATAACAACTTGACCAGCAGGGATGTCTTTGACTTCTCTTTGACCATCGGATCATTTTGGTCTACCAATTGCACCAGTTCATAATGGGGCTTGGTGATGAACGAAACTGCAATCATGAAAACGACCAATGCAGACATCATGTAAAAACAAAGCAGCATGTAATGGGGCCAAAATTCTTTTGTAGGGAATCCTGTCAATTGACAGAAGCCAATCAGGAGGCAAACAAAGGTTCCAATATAAAAGGTCAGCTCTGCTGCCCTTGGAGTGGCTCGCTTCCAGAGGATTCCAACAATGAATACTGTAGATGCGGGTGGAGCGAGATATGTAAGCAATGATTGACCAAGATCGAACAAGCCCTTGTCTGAATTGGATAACAGGATGGCCATGAGCACTGAGACAGTTGCGGCCAATACAATTACTTTTTTTCCAATGCTGTTGATCTCTGTAGCCGTAGCCGTTGGATTGATTTTCCTGACATAAACATCCATGGCAAAAACAGTGCTGAATGAACTCAAACCAGTGGCCACATCATTGATGACGGAAACCAGGAGGGTACCCAAGGCCAGCCCAATGATACCAGTAGGCAACAAACCATAGACCATGGTAATATAGGCATGGTCAGGATTGGCCAGTGGTGCAAAAAACCCCTGGTTAACAAGCACCAGGCACATGATTCCAGGAACAATGAAAAGCGCTGGCATGACAATTTTCAATGCTGCAATCAACAAGGCTCCCTTTTGACCATGATCTACGTTTTTGGCCGCAAGTGTACGCTGTACAATGGTTTGGTCTGTACACCAAAACCAGATGCCGATGACCGGATAACCCAGTATCAACGCATGCCAGGGGTATACTGAATCCGTGGATGGTTTTAGTATAATCCAATAATCTTTGGGCACGGAAGCAACAAGTTTTTCAACACCTCCTACTTTGTTCAATCCCAAGAAAAAGATAAGCATTGAAATGGCAATCAATACAATGGACTGGACCATACCGGTATGCACAATTGAATTCAACCCACCATTCACTGAGTAGGACATGGCGATGGCAACAATTAAAATGGCAGAAACATAAATGGGGATACCCAGCAATTGATTGATCACAATACCTCCGATACATAGCATGAAACTGGACCATACCACCAAGGAAGAAACCATCGAAAAATAAGTGAAAAAAGCATGGGATTTCTTGCCGAATCTTTTCATCAAATACTCCGGCATGGTTGAAATATTGTTGGCCAAATACCTGGGAATAAACAGCAATGACAGCAACATCAAGAATATCCATGCCAACCAATCAAAATTGGCCAACACCATTCCGCTGGTATATGCAGCTCCGAAACTTGCCACCAGCATGGACGGGCTGACATTGGTACTGAATATAGAAAGGCCCACCTTGTACCAAGGCAATGACCTGCCAGACAAAAACAAATCTTCTGCATTGGGT
>JBJOOI010000336.1:0-2954 GCA_046051375.1 Bacteroidota bacterium
CCGATTCCTGTGGGCATTGCAAAGATTGTTTACTTCAAGGTTTACAACCGTTACGGCGAATTGGTGTTCAGCACAGAAGAGATGGGCAGGGGCTGGAATGGAGTATATAAAGGCCGCGACCAGGGCAATGAATCTTTTGTATGGCATGCACTGGGTGTAGATTATCTGGGCAGCCCGGTGTTCAGGAAAGGTCAATCAACGTTAATCCGATAAATGATGCGCAAAAAAATACTTGTTACAGGTGCCAGTTCAGGATTTGGAAATGCCATTGCCAGAAAGTTTGCAGCAGCAGGCAATGACCTCATCATCACAGGTAGAAGGGCAGACTGGCTTGAAGCACTTGCTGAAGAACTGCGGGAAAAATGTAGCATCAATGTCTTGGTCAAGGTATTTGATGTGCAAAACCGCGAACAAGTTTTTGCCGCATTGCATGGAGACCCTGCCCTGGAAAACCTTGATCTGCTGGTGAACAATGCCGGTTTGGCCCTGGGTCGTGATCATTTTGATCAGGGAAATATCGATGATTGGGAGACCATGATTGATACTAACCTCAAGGGTTTGCTTTATGTTACAAGGGCTGTTCTTCCAGGCCTGATCAGCAATGGAAAAGGTCACATCATCAATATTGGTTCAACGGCAGGAAAAGAGGCCTACGAAAAAGGCAATGTGTATTGTGCCACCAAAACTGCAGTGGACGCCATCAGCCAATCCATGCGCATCGACCTCTTGAAGCACAGGATAAAAGTAACGGTTATTCATCCAGGGGCATCAGAAACAGAATTTTCAATGGTCAGGTTCAAGGGCGATGAAAAGACCGCCAAATCTGTCTATGAAGGGTACAAACCGCTACAGGCAGAAGACATTGCGGACACTGTTCATTATTGTGCAAACCTTCCTGAACATGTCTGTATCAACAGTGTCGTGATGACCTGCACCTCGCAAGCCAACAGCTTCTACTTGCACAAATAGGGATCAGATTTGCGTTTATTGTTGGGTGTTCTGGGACTTGCTAACCCAACAGGGAGACTATTGTGCCAGTGAAATCCTGATCTGTACACCGCCCCTTGTATTGACAGATGGTGCTGAGTTGGATACATAAGGATTCAACCTCCGTTGGTCAAAATAGAGTTGGATATTGACCCTGTTGCTCATTACATAATCGATGGTCGGGCGGATGCTCACAACGCGTTGTCCACCAGTGGCAAATGCATTGGATTGGTCCAATCTTGAGTTGGAGTTGACGTCATCCCGCACACTGAAGTCCAATGCAAAGGTAATGTCATTGTCTAGTTTGCTGCTGGCTTCCCCTTTTCCAATCTTCACCTTGAAAGGCAATGGGAATCCACGTTTCCTCCAACGCATCCCAAAGGTGATCTCCGTGGAGTGAACCTCACTCAATTGGAAATCCACAAGGCTCATGCTGAGCTGCCTTGATTTCCTGTATTCAAATCTACCAGACAGCTGACCCGGTGTTGAAAAGTCAATGCCAATCAAGGGCGCAAACTGCTCAGAGATCAAGAGGTTGGGAACAAGGAAATAAGGGATATAATTGCCTGAGACGGTATCAATGAAGGATGGGAATCCATACAACAAAGTATCCTGGAACAAGAGTGCTGAATTGAAGCTGTTCATGCTCAGCGTAGAGTTGTAGCCATGCGTGATGCTAAAATTGCTCAGGTATTGTTGAAGGGATTCAATCCTGCTCAAACCATTGTAGGTCAATCTCCAATTGGGCTTTGGCATATAACCCTTGAAAGGATTTGTTTTTACAGATCCACTCTCACCTGTGTTCAACAATGAAATCGCGTTGGGATCCTTGTTGGTATAGGCAGCGAGAAATGCCGGAACGATTACATCTTGGGCATACCTTCCATATCCTTTGTAATAACCATCAGCACCCGCTGTTTTGCTGTAAGGATTTTTCTCTCCCAATCTTTTCGAAAGCACAAGCCTGTTGTTTTCAAATGTCTTGAAAGTTTCACTGGTATTGTTGGGGTCGAATTTTGCAAAAAGGGTTTGGAATGAAATGTAGCTGATGCTGAAACCGCCGCCAGAATAAGGGTTCAGGGCATTGAATTGTCCAGTTCCAACGGTATCCTTGAAAAGGGTGGAATAGTTTTTGGATAGGTTTCTGTCGAGGTTCAGGTCTACAAGGAAATCCCTGAACGGCTCTACCTGTGCAGTAACATTGAGCTTTTGTTCATAGTTCTGCAAGAACAGGTTATTGAGCATCGGGTCTTTGGTAACCAAACCTTTTTTGGCAATGTCTTGCAGCCAGGCCTGATTGGGTTGTTTGCCCATCGTGAATCCGATGCCCGGTGCCATGCTGCTGAAATTTTGTCCAAAGAAACGGGTGCTGTCTGTATACCCTGGAAGGAATGTGGTACCTCCCTCATTGTATGTTGCTCCAACCCTTTTGACAGCAGTAAGCACCTTCAGGGCTGTTTTGACTGGTGCTGATAGTGGAGCAACGGCCTTTGTTGATGTAACAACATTGAGGTCTGTGATCTTTTTTTCCAATTTCGCCACTGCCAATTGATGGGATACAGCATCTTTCTCAGATGGACTTTTCTTTTTCTTGAACCTTGCAGTTAGTTTATTGATTTTGGCTTTTAATTTTTTGATGCGGGCCTGGTTTTTCTTGCTGACTTCACTTGTTTCTGTGGGAGCAAGGTCAGGGGTATTGGCATCGTCCAACTTCCTCAGCGTTTTGGATTTTGAATACAATTGGGTCATGTTCAACTCTGCTGTAGCGCCGGTTTGTCCACTGTTCTGGATGGTGTTTCCCAAACTGATGGCAAGTCTCGAAGCTCCCACCCAATTATAGCTGCTGCGGTAAGCCAGGTTCAAGGTGGTCCAGTCCAGCAGGGGAATCATGGTGGTGGGCAGGTTGTAGGTAATGTCGGTGTTCTGTGTGTAGATGGTATTCCTTCCACCCTTCATGAAATTGCGCA
>JBJOOI010000337.1:0-3683 GCA_046051375.1 Bacteroidota bacterium
GTCGAAAGAAAGGTATTGCCTTCTTTTTTCCATGACAAAATCATAGGTCTGGTAGGTATGGTTCAGTCGGTAAAATTCACGAACGGTATCGCGTGCAGGTTCTTCATAGTTCCTGTATGATTCGGTTGCTTTTGCTGTAGCAATTTTTTCAGGATCAGGGTACCTTTCAAGCAAGTCGTCTTCCCACTCATCCAGGCTTCCCAATGGATTGATTTCTTTTGTGGAGAGCTGATTATTCTGCATCACGATTTATTTTTTTGATTACAATAAAGTTAAAAATTATCTGGAAGAATTATTAAAAGGAAGTATTTAATTTCTGCACAATCACTCATTTTTAGGGTTTTTTTGCTTATTTTAATGTCATTAACCCAAGCCAACGATTGCCATGAATCTTCATTTTGCCGATTACCTCGTTATTTTCATCTATTTCGTTTTTGTAGTTGCCGTAGGTGTGATCATCAAGAAAAAAATCACCTCCAGCAATGATTTTCTGAACAGCAACAAAAGCATCCCACTCTGGATTACTTCGCTTGCATTTATTTCCGCCAATCTTGGTGCCCAGGAGGTGCTGGGAATGGTGGCTTCAGGAGCAAAGTACGGCATCATGACTGTCCATTTTTATTGGGTTGGTGCCATATTTGCCATGGTATTCCTGGGTGTATTCATGATGCCTTTCTATTATGGCAGCAAAGCCAGAAGCGTTCCGGAATATCTTTTTTTACGGTTTGACGAAAAGACAAGGGCACTGAATGCACTCACTTTTGCCGCCATGACGATTTTCTCTTCTGGCATTTCACTCTATGCATTGGCCAAACTATTGGAGGTCATCCTGCATTGGAATTTTGACCTCTGCATCTGGATTGCAGCAGGAATTGTGATGGCCTATACCTTGCTTGGCGGACTGACCAGCGCAGTCTATAATGAAGTCCTGCAGTTTTTCCTGATCGTATTGGGACTATCTCCTTTGGTGATTGTTGCATTGCAGGATGCTGGTGGATGGGATACCATCAAAACAAACCTTGAACCGCAATTGACGCATGCTTGGAAGTACATGGGTGATGCTGATGCCAACCCCATGGGTATTCATTTCATGTCATTGATTTTTGGATTGGGTTTTGTGATGTCCTTTGGCTATTGGTGCACTGATTTCCTTGTTGTCCAACGCGCCATGATCGCCAAAAACATGAGTGCTGCCCAACGCACACCCATCATTGCGGCCATTCCGAAAATGTTCATGCCACTGATTGTTGTTCTCCCTGGCGTAATTGCCATCGCACTTACAAAGTCAGCATTGGATTCCGGTGATTACAGGATTCCAACCGATGCCGCTGGGGGATACGATTATACGATGACACTGCCTTCATTGATTGCGCATTATTATCCCAGCGGATTGTTGGGCGTAGGCATTACGGCATTGATTGCATCATTCATGAGCGGCATGGCAGGCAATGTAACGGCATTCAATGCAGTGTTTACTTATGACATTTACCAGGCCTATTTCTTCAAAAACAAGTCCGACAAGCATTACCTGAATGTGGGTAAGCTTGTTACCCTGTTTGGTATTTTGTTTTCCATCGGAACCGCTTATATCGCGGCCAGTTTCAATAACATCAATGACTTCCTTCAACTTGTATTCAGTTTTGTCAACGGTCCGCTTTTCGCCACCTTCCTGTTGGGCATGTTCTGGAAGAGAACAACCGGGCATGGTGCATTCTGGGGATTGGTTGCCGGTACATTGGCCGCAGCCATTACCCATGGCCTTACCATTGCAGAAGGAAAGGGGGGATGGATATCTCCCATCTATCCCATCAGCAGCGGGATGGGCCAGGCATTTATCGTGGCATCATTTTCCTGGATTGCCAATTTCTTTACAACAATCGCTGTCAGCCTGGTTACCAAACCCAAGCCTGACGAGGAGTTAAGAGGATTGGTTTATTCGCTGACAGAAAAGGTATATGGCACTGAAAAGCGGTGGTATCTTAAGCCGGCTCCATTGAGCATCATCTTGCTGATCATCACCATCTTATTGAACATCATTTTCTTCTAAAACCAACAACATGTCTGAAAAATTAAATCAACTGAGTTTTATCATTGGCGTTTTTTTCATTTTGGTTGCCCTTGTTTTGTTGATTGGTTATGCAACAACCACTACACTCAAACACGGCATCAATCTTTATACGGGAATGGCCATGATGGTTTTTGGATTGGTGATGGTTAAACTCAAAGCATGAGCAATGCATATTCAACTCCGCACTCATTCAAAATAAAAAATTAGCTTATGGCAGCTCAACCATGGCAAACAGGAAAGATCATCCGCATTGAAAATGAAACGGCCTCCACCAAAAAGTTCTGGATACAAATTGATGGGCTCGAGAGGTTTGATTTCATTCCAGGTCAGTTTGTAACGTTGGATCTTCCCATTCACGAACAGCCCAACAAGCGCTGGAGAAGCTATTCCATTGCATCGGCACCCGATGGAACCAATGTTTTTGAATTGATCATTGTACTGATGGAAGGAGGTCTGGGAACAAACTATCTTTTCAATGAAGCGGTTGTGGGTACTAGTTTTCCGGTGCGTGGTCCTCAGGGTCATTTTGTATTGACAGATCCTATTGCCACAGATATTTTTATGGTATGCACAGGAACAGGAATCGCCCCCTTTCGGTCCATGATCCAGCACATCCACCACAACAATATTCCCCACAAAGATATTTACCTGATTTATGGCACCAGAAAATGCCAGGATGCATTGTACCTGGAAGAGCTGCTTGAGCTTAAGCAAAAGTTACCAGGCTTCCATTATTTCCCAACTTTTTCAAGGGAAGAAACCGTAGCAGAGGGCCTTTGTATTGGATATGTGCATGGTATCTATGAACAGCTGATGGAAGGCAAAACTGAAATGCCCCATTTTTATCTCTGTGGCTGGAAAGACATGATTACAGAGGCCAGGCAAACGACAACTGGATAGACTGGGCCAATTTTAAAAGATATGCCGCCGATAACAAGAAAGTAGAACCGCCATTGAAAAATGAAACCCGTGTTGTTTTCATGGGCAATTCCATTTTTGAAGGTTGGATCAAGCTTCGTCCTGAATTTTTTGCAGGCAAACCTTATTTCGACAGGGGCATCAGCGGCCAAACAACTCCGCAAATGCTGTTGAGGATGTATGATGATGTTATCTCATTGCAGCCCCAAATCATGGTGCTCAAGGCCGGCATCAATGATATAGCCCAAAACAATGCTCCTTATGATCCTGCACATACATTGGACAATATCAAGGCCATGGCACAGCTGGCAAGGTTCAACAAGATCAAGGTAATTCTTTGTTCTGTATTGCCGGCATCTGACTTCAAGTGGCGTCCAGGGCTTGCTCCAGCAGATAAAGTGATCGCACTCAATGAGTCCATCAAAAAGTTTGCCACCGAAAACAAGTTCTATTATTTAGATCTTTACAGTGCAGTAGTGGATGAGAACAAGGGCATGAAAAAGGAATATGCCAGTGATGGAGTTCATCCTACAGCAGAAGGCTACAAAGTGATGGAACCATTGATTGAGGAGGCCATCAGAAAGGTGAGAAAATAATTAACGCCTTCTTCCGGGCCTGTTGATGAGCTTCGGGATGATGGTATCAAACCTTGCTTGCTGAGTGGGTGTACAGAACTTGCGCAATTTTGTAAAGTGAA
>JBJOOI010000338.1:0-2950 GCA_046051375.1 Bacteroidota bacterium
ACTGCTCTGCAAAGCCCATGACTGTCCACCATCAGCACTCATGTACAAACCACCTTTTGCATTTTCAATGATGGCATAAATCTTTTCGGTATTGGATGGTGCAATGGCCACGCCAACAATACCCCAGGTACCTTTGGGCAGGCCTTTTGCAGTTGTGATGTTGGTCCATGTTTCACCAGCATCTGTACTTTTCCACAAGCCGCTTCCTTCTCCACCGCTCTCTAAACTATAGGGTGTGCGGATCAGGCGCCAGGTTCCGGCATAGAGTACAGAAGGATTTCCTGGTTCAGCCACAAGATCGCTGCAGCCGGTTTGATCATTGACATACAAAACTTTTTTCCAGGATTTTCCACCATCGGTGGTTTTAAAGACACCCCTTTCTGCATTGGGTCCAAACAGATGCCCCATGACCCCAGCCCAAACAGTATTGGGATCGGTGGGATGCACGATGATGTTGGTGATATGTCTGCCGTCTTTTAAACCAATATTTTTCCATGTTTTACCGGCATCTTCACTTTTCCACATGCCTCCCAATCCTTCTGAAACATTTCCCCGCATGGTATTCTCACCCTCACCAACATAGACAATGTTTTCGTTGGATGGAGCCACTTCAACAGCGCCAATCGAACTTCCGAAAAACTTATCGGTAACATTTTTCCAATTGTTTCCACCATCGATGGATTTCCAAACACCACCGCCCGTTGCGCCAAAATAGAATGTATTCTTGCTCTTGTAACTTGCGCCAACCGCACCACTTCTACCTCCTCGGAAAGGACCGAGCAAACGATAATTTACATTCTTGATCAGCGAAGCGTCATAGACAGCAGGCTGAACAGGTTGCTTTGCGTCTGCCAATTTCTTTTTTTGTGCACTGGCATTGGAAATGGTGATGCATGCCATGGCAAGGAAAAGTATTCTTTTCATGTTGTTATTTTTTCTGGATTTCAAATTAATGAAAATTGTTGAGATGGGCAGGCGCTTATCCTCTATCTATTGCTCTTTCATCATGATTTTTGGAGCAGCGGCTTTAGGGATCACAAGAGCAGGACTGATGTCTGGCATGGCGGATTTGATCTGCTTGATGCCGAACATATTGGTATCGATAAAGGTCCAGGATTTCCCATTGTCATTGGAAATGGCAATAAGGCTTGATGACAATTCAGCATCCCCTATAAAAGAAGTGAGTGTTGTTGTTTGGGTGATGACGGATTGCAATGTTTTTTTGTAGGAAATAATCTCAGCAGGATTGCCATAAGTAATGCGGCTGACTTTACCACCAAATTGCTCAAATACCTTCAAGGCAGAATCTGAAATGACGCTTAACTTTTCCTTGCCGCCGGCCATCTTGATCATTGATGGATGCATGTAAGAAAGAAACTGTTCAGTGTTTTTTTTCACCAGGGCATTGCCCATCGCAATGGCAGCAGATTTGATGGTGGATGGGTTGGCTTGTGCTGAAACTGCGACGGGCAGTACAAATAAACACTGGAGTATAAGCAGATTTGAGAAAAATAATTTTACCATCAGAGATCACGTTTTTTGAAAATATAGAATGAAAGCAACCAGACAAATGCTGTAAGTGCAAGGGTATAAACAATATGGCTGTTTATGGCCGCTATCGCTAATTTGTTATCGGCCTCATTGAATTTTCCGATGAAAGGAGGCAATGGAATCAATCGATCAGAAATTTCAAATGGCAAATAATGTCCATAATCAATTCCCCATTTTTTTGATTTCAATTTGAATATGCCATAGAGAATATTCTCCAGTATGAATGAATAAAAAATGAATATGCCATAGGCGATAAAAGCCTTTCGGATCAATAGTCCGAGCAGAAAAGCAATGGACAGCTGGCAAAAAACCTGCAAGGAAAACAATCCAATATAATGAGCCTTTTCAAAAAGTTTTGTCTGATCAACATCAGGAGTGGCAATGGTTCCAATGATGGAAGCGACAACCAGGTAAAACAATGTCACAATCAATGTAATCAACACAACACTGATGAACTTTCCCCAGATGAAGGTGCTTTTCTTCCACCCATCAATGATGTTCTGCCGATGTGTTTTGAACATGTATTCATTGGTGATCAACATGATCACCACAATGGCAGGAATGAAAGTAAAAAAAGAGCTCAGGTATGCGGTGGTATGAAATGATTGTGGAAAAGCAAATGGATTTCCCAATAACATTTTCACCAGCTGACCGCTTTGTGTCTTTGCATCAATGCTGTCCATGAAGGCATAATAGGCAATGCCGTTGATGCCAGGATAAGAGATGGCAGTAACAGCAAGCAGCAGCCAGAATGCCCTGTAGTTCTTGAGTTTGAGCCATTCTGTTTTGAGTATAGTTGAAATCATGTTTTCGTTTTAGGATTGCCTGAATGAATGATGTTTTTTGAAATGGTCTTTGAACCCAATGCTGCTAACTGGTCAGTTCAAAAAACTTTTCCTCCAACCGTTTTTTCTTAGCCCATAGCTGAGAAAGCACCAGGCCTTGTTCAAAACAATACTGGTTGACTTTTTCTGCAGATGATGTTCCTTTAGCAAAATAGCATTCCAGCCCTCCGGCAGTGGCATTCATCCTCACCAATCCTGGATATCCACCCATTTTTTCAGTCAACAGGAGTTGATCCGCAGCACTGAGCAGCAGACAATCTTCCGCTGAAAGGACTTCTTCCACAGCACCGCAAGCAATCAACTTTCCACGTTTAAGGATGGCCACATGATCACAAACTTTTTCCACTTCATCCAGCAAATGGCTTGCCATGATAACGGTATGGCCATGGGTAGCGAGTTCCCTGATCAGGCCCCTTATCTCGGCGATCCCGACAGGATCCAGTCCATTGGTAGGCTCATCCAGCACCAGCACAGAGGGATTCCCCAGCAAGGCAGCCGCAATGGCCAGGCGTTGTTTCATCCCAAGGCTGTACGTACTGAAACGGCTGTTCTTC
>JBJOOI010000339.1:0-4242 GCA_046051375.1 Bacteroidota bacterium
GAGATGGCATCATATTGGATATGACGTGATCCAGGTTGCTTGGCCAGAAATGCAGCAATGATATTTTTAGTGGTAACAGAGCTGATGGTTTCTGTAAGGAGAACGGTTGGTTTTCCACCGGTTCCTGCCATGGCTTCAGCAACCAATTTATCGAACGCATCGAAAGTACTCACCTCCTTGCCGTTGGCGAGGGGGTAGCGTAGGCGTGCGGTATCATAAACACCCAGTACAGAAGCCTGTACACGGGCAGAAGTACCGCCATTGGTGATGGCAGAAAGATCGTTTCCTTCAATTTTGATTGGCCTGCCATCGCGCACCTTGGCAACAACTGGAATGGCATCACCATCCATTACATAGGTTGTTGCGTAATAATTCGGAACACCCGGAATGATGGAATCAGGCTTATTGAGATAAGGAATACTCTTTTTTACAGGCATTTCACAACTGGCGGCTGCAGCGGCAGCAGCCGTGCTGAATCCGAGGTATTTCAAGAAATCCCTGCGGGGAGCCTTTGACTCAAGCAGACCATTGTCCTGCTCAACAGCAGGAAGATCTTCTGTGAATTCATCCTGGACCCTCTCCTGGAAATTTTCACTGCTCTTCAATTCACCGAAACTCTGCCAGTATTTTTTTTGCTTCATAACAGTTCTTAGGTTGTGCTTAGTATGAGATGTTGCTGAGTGCTAATATTAGTAGTGACATTTTTGACATTCTGTTCCTCCAATCTTCTCGACAGTCACACTGTCAATCTTCTTGTTCTTCATATCCTCGTGGAACTTCTCATAAATGCTGTAGAATTTGTTTTCAGTGAACTGCACTTTGGATTCTCTGTGGCAGTTAACGCACCAGCCCATGCTCAGGTCTGAAAACTGGTAAACCTCATCCATTTTTTGGATCTCACCATGACAGGTCTGGCAGTTTTGCTTTCCTGCAGTAACGTGTTGTGAGTGATTGAAGTAAACATGGTCAGGAAGGTTGTGGATGCGAACCCATTCGATGGGCTTTCCGAAGGTTGTGGATGCGAACCCATTCGATGGGCTTTCCTTCACCAGTATAGGCTTTCTTGTTAGGATCCCAACCAGCAAACTGGTAGAGCTTCTGGATTTCAGCGGTACCATCTACCTTGCTTCCGTCTTCCCTGAACAATTGTGGCCCCTTGGCATATTCATTGATACCCATGTGACAGTTCATACAAACATTCACCGATGGGATGTTGGCATGCTTGCTTTCCTGCGCACCGCCATGGCAATAAAGACAGTTGATCTGGTTGATGCCGGCGTGAACGGTATGAGAATAAAAAATAGGTTGTTCTGGTTGGTAGTTTTTTGATCTTCCCAGGCCTTGTGCACCTTGGAAAGTCATGTAGCCGCCACCAAGGAAAAGCAGGATGGCAAATATGGCGATATAGGCCTTGTTGCGATAGAATGGGATGGGCTCTGCAGTTTGCGCTCCTTCTGCCTCATCGGACATTTTGCGGAGGTTGCTGTTTACCTGAAGCAGGATCAGGGAAATCACGGCAAGAATAAGGGTCAAGATACCATACAATAAATTGGAGTCTGATTCTTCACCAGCCGTTGCTGATGCATCTTCAGTTGGTGCAGCACCTGCAGCAGCAGCTTTGGCACCACCAGTATTGATATATCCAAGGATAGCGTCGATGTCAGCATTCTTCAATTCAGGGAAGGCTGTCATCTGAATCTTATTGTACTCGTTGTATACCGCAACAGCGCGAGGATATCCTTTCTTGATTACCGCAGCACTATTCCTTACCCAGTCGTACAACATGGCCTTATCATCCCAGCGGTCTTCTACACCTTGCAGTGCAGGACCAACGAGCTTCTTGTCAATGGCATGACAGGAAGCACATTTTTGGTTGAACAGGGCTTTGCCATCCTGGGCATTCAGCGCCTGGGTACCGGACAAAAAGACCAATAAAACGAATACTGAAATGATTTTCTGAAATGCTGTTCTTTTCTGATTCATACCCTCAGTGAATTGTGGTTGAAAAGGAACTGGGTTCCAATGATCGCGTGCAAATTTAGCACAGGATTTCAACAATATATCAACATCTTGATATTTTTTTTGATGCAGTATAGGCCTGCATTTCAGGCGATTGTAAAGCCAAGGGGTGTGTAATTGTCACAAAAACGTAAGCTTTATAGGTATTGAAATAATTAAGATTATGAAAACCGCACTGAATCCCTTTTTTTCTTCTCTTTGCACAATGTTTAACAAATTGCAGCAAAAGTGGAACGTTTCATCGGGCCAGCTCTTTTTGATCCTCTGCACTTTTGCCGTCACGGGAACCACCACTGCTTATATTTCAAGGGTCGCCACTTCATGGGTGGGATTCGATGAAAATACCTTTTGGGCCTGGAAGCTGGCGCTTAGGCTATCCATTCTGATTTTTGGCTATCAGATGATCATCCTCATCGTTTCTTTTTTCTTTGGCCAATTCCGGTTTTTCTGGAACTATGAAAAGAAGATTCTCCGCAGGGTCGGGCTCATCCGGAAAGAGCCCATCAGGCTGGCGATTTTTGCCTCAGGGAAAGGAAGCAATGCGGAAAAAATCATACAATACCTTGAAAATCATCCTGTTGTATCAGTTTCCTTGGTAGTTTGCAACAAAGCCGGTGCAGGTGTTTTAGACATAGCCGCCAGGTATGGCATCAAAACCCTCCTGATTGGAAAATCGCAGTTTGAGAATTCGAACGAATACATACAAGTACTTAAAAATGAAGGGATTACACATATTGTTTTGGCTGGGTTTCTTTGGAAAATCCCAGAAAACCTTGTGAAAGCCTACAACAATAAGATTGTGAACATCCATCCCGCCCTTTTGCCTGCCTTTGGTGGAAAGGGCATGTATGGAGACAGGGTTCATCAGGCAGTGATCAACGCCGGCGAGAAGAAAAGCGGTATCACCATTCATCTGGTGGATGAGCATTATGACAATGGCAAGACCCTTTTTCAGGCCACCGTGGAGGTCTTGTCAACCGACAACCCGGATACACTTGCAGAGAAAATCCATGCACTTGAACATATCCATTATCCTAGGGTGATTACTGAATGGCTGAAAGTCAATTAGTTATAATAATTGTGGGGGCGTATTAACATTTCTTTGGGCCAATGCTGCCCAAACTTAAGAGCTGCGGTTTTATATTTACAAGATCTGAAACATCGTCTATTTATATTGAATTTTATCCTGCAGGCAATCCTGCTCTTCACTGTTTCAACCGGCTTTTCCCAGGTTTGGTTGACAGGAAGGGTCTATGATTCCACAAGGATGGTTCCCGTTGGGGCCGTAAAGGTCAGTTCCAAGAAAGGAGAAATAACGTTTACCGACTCTATTGGGCGTTACGGAATCACTGTAGACAAAAATGACTCTGTCTTTTTTACCTATCGGGGAAAATCTACCATGCTTTTCCCTGTCAGCACCATCCGTTACCCGGCCGGATTTGACATTGCCCTCCAGGTCACAGTGCAAGACAAATACCAGACCCTTAAAGAAGTTGTGGTCATCGGCAAGTCTTATCGCGAGGACTCTCTGGAAAACCGGCAGCGGTACAGGAAAATTTTTGAATTTGAGGGAGGTGGATTACAAACAACCTCAGCAGGCAACCTTGACCCCAACAGCCTGATCAGTGCCTTCAAGTTCAGGAAAAACAAGGTGATGCGGAGCTTTCAAAACCGCTTGATCCTGGAGGAACAACAGAAATTCATTGACAGCCGGTTCACAAAATCACTTGTCA
The DNA here is from genome assembly GCA_046051375.1 of Bacteroidota bacterium. GTDB lineage: Bacteria > Bacteroidota > Bacteroidia > Chitinophagales > Chitinophagaceae > Pollutibacter. The sequence continues at coordinate 3,753 of JBJOOI010000339.1, forward strand.
AACAAATTACAGGCCTGAATGACCGAGACCTCGAACGATTCATGACCCTCTGGCGCCCCAGTTATGAAATGGTCGCTTTCAGCGAAGAGTACCAGTTCCATAAATATATCCTGGAAGCATCTAAGTATTTCAACCCCAATGCTGAGAGTCGTTAGTGGGGTTTAGGGGTTTAGAGGTTTAAGGGTGTAGAGGTTTAGGGAGGTTGAACTTGCCAACGGAAGGCAGTAGTGGATGAAGTTTCCATTTGAAGGCCTTAAGTAAGAAAGTTGACCCCCTTCACTTTTTAGCCCTCTCTCAACCTCCCTCAACCCTTAAACCCCTCCACCCTTCAACCCCTAAACCCCTCAACCCTTACCCCTTTTTCACTAACTTCATCTCTCATTCAATCTGTATGAAAAAATTTCTGCTGATCATTCTGTATACGGGCTTGTTTTCCGCTTCGATTGCACAAACCGCCAAACCAACTGGCCAAACCTTAAAATCCCAAAGC
>JBJOOI010000340.1:0-2940 GCA_046051375.1 Bacteroidota bacterium
GGAAGATGGGTAAGCCAACAGGGCAGGGTGGCCCATTGTTGAATAGTCCCGTTGCTGCTGGTATTCCATCTGACCCCTATCTTTTTGGCGGTTATGATGCCCGCAGTGTTCAATTATCCCATCATAATGCCGCTGCGGTAGAATTTACCCTTCAACTTGATGCAACAGGCGATGGTGTTTGGTATGATTACAAGACAATCACTGTACCTACTGGAAAAACCATTTCCCTGGTGTTTCAGGCCTCAGTGCAATCCAAGTGGATTCGTGTGGTGGCCAACAAGGACGCAGTCGCTACTGCTCAGTTTGGGTATAAATAAATCCATGCAGGATTCACTATCTTGCTTTTTATAAAAGTGATGAAATGAATGTGAAAAGCATATTTACTGAACATTTCGGGTATACCCCTGCATTGATGGCAAAATCTCCGGGGAGAATCAACTTGATTGGTGAACACACCGACTACAACCTGGGTTTTGTTTTGCCTGCGGCGATTGATTTATGTGCCTTCGTTGCTGTAGCCAAACGGGAAGATAGCATCATCAGGCTTTTTGCCAAGGACCTCGAAGAGAAATACCAGATTGATTTGCATGCCCTGGTGCCAGTGGAAAACCATTGGTCTGCCTATATTTTAGGGGTTGTTGATCAGTTGCTCAAGTCCGGGAAATCATTGACTGGATTTGATCTTGTGTTGACCTGCGATGTTCCCATTGGGGCAGGCATGTCATCTTCTGCCGCAGTAGAATCTGCCACTGCTTTTGCGCTGAATGAATTGTTTGGATTTGATCTTGGTCGCATCGACTTGGTTCGGTTGGCCCAGAAAGCTGAAAATGAATTTGTAGGGGTTAAATGTGGCATCATGGACATGTTTGCCAGTGTGATGGGAAAAGATGCACAGGTAATACAATTGGATTGTCGGGACCTTTCCTATCAGTATTTTCCATTGCATTTGGAAGACTACAAAATTGTGCTGTTTGATACAGGGGTCAAACATTCCTTGGCCGGAGGAGAATACAATCTACGCCGACAGCAATGCGAGCAGGGTGTAGCAGCACTCCAGCAACGCTTTCCTGGTCTGCAAAGCCTCAGAGATGTGCAATTGTCGATGTTGGATAATGAATTCAAAACTTCAGTGACGGATATCGTCTACAAGCGTTGTCAATACGTGATTGAAGAAAATATGCGTTTGGAGCAGGGATGTGCTTTGTTGCTTCAAAATGACATCAAAGGATTTGGCGAAAAAATGTATGGATCGCACAAGGGGCTCAGCGAATTGTACGAAGTCAGTTGCAAAGAACTTGACTTTTTGGTGTCTTTGGCAAAAGAGGAAGAATCCATTGCCGGCGCCAGAATGATGGGAGGAGGATTTGGAGGATGCACCATCAACCTGGTCAAGGCTGATGCTGTGCAGGATCTTAATGATCGGTTCAGCCAGGCCTATCATTCCACAATGGGAAAGGAACTGAAGATGTATGTTACAGTACCTTCCTCAGGATCTGAATTGATCAATCTTGTTTAAATGAACAACATGGGATTGAAACATGCACTGCTGGCCATACTGATTGCACTCTGTTGCAATGGTTTCCTGGAAGCCCAGGTCATCTATGTTTCACCAAATGGAAATGACAAGGCATCCGGTACCAGAAAAAATCCCATTGCAAGCTTTGCAGCTGCGCAGAATAGGGTAAGGAATTCAAAAGAAAAAAATGCAAAAGTCATTTTTTTAGCGGGTACATTTTATCTCCCAGAAACTGTTCATTTTACATACAAAGACAACAAATCCTCCGTGGTATACATGGCCGAAAAGGAAGGAACGGTAGTGATCAGTGGAGGTAAAAACTTGAAATTGGAATGGCAGAAAACTGGCAAAGATTGGTACACTGCCAAAGTGCCCGCCGGATCTGAAATTGATCAGTTGTACATCAATGGCGTGCGCCAAAGAATGGCACGTTTCCCCAATGCAGTTGGCGGTAAGAATGTGTTTGATACCTGGGACCTGAGCCACAGCATGAAGGTTGATTCTGCTCGTGACCCGTTGAAACCAGAAAGAATTGCAACATGGAATAATCCTGAAGGAGGATACATCCATGCCATGCATACTGCCCTCTGGGGAGACATGCATTGGAGAATCAACGGAAAGTCAGCCACTGGCGAGTTGTTGGAAGAAGGCGGATGGCAGAACAATCGTCCATCTCCCAAACATCCTGCTTACCGTATGGTTGAGAATATTTTTGAAGAGCTGGATGCTCCCGGAGAGTGGTTTTACAATGCAAAAGAATCACTGTTATATTATATCCCCGAGCAGGGCCTTGACCTGAGCAAAGCATCTGTAGAAATTGTTCGGCTTAAACACCTGATAGCGTTCAATGGAACAAAAATATCTCCTGTTCAAAATATTACCTTGAAGGGATTTGTTTTTAAACATACTGCAAGAACCTTCATGGAAAACAAGGAGCCATTGCTCCGTTCTGATTGGACCGTATATCGCGGAGGATCGGTTGTATTCAATGGTGCAGAAAATTGCAAGATATCAGACTGCGAATTTGATCAGGTGGGAGGCAATGCATTATTCATCAACAACTACAACAGGAAAATTGCCATCACAGGATGTTATATCCATCATGCAGGTGCCAATGGCATTGCATTTGTAGGAGATCCGAAGGCGGTGCGGAGTCCATTGTTTCGTTATGCAAAACAGGACTTCAACAGCATCGACAGAACACCCGGCCCTCAATCGGACAATTATCCTTCCGATTGTATAGTTGATGATTGTCTCATCACCATGACCGGCAGGGATGAGAAACAAACATCACCCGTACATATCTCAATGTCTCATAAAATTACGGTTCGCCATTGTTCTATTTATGATGTGCCAAGGGCGGGGATCAACATCAACGAAGGAACCTTTGGTGGCCATCTTATTGAACACTGTGATGTATTCAA
>JBJOOI010000341.1:0-2939 GCA_046051375.1 Bacteroidota bacterium
GCATACGCAATCGTCAGCTTGTTGGTTCCGGGATTCAACGCATCCAGCGGAATGGTGAAGGGTTCAGATATTTTTCCGGAAACAGTTTGAACAGTTGTGGAATATCCATTGACATAAACCTTTGCAGTGGTATTGACATTGGTATTGTTTTGAAGCCGAAAACAATTGTTGTTGTCTTCCTTGCTGTTTTCAGCTATCCATTCTACAGGTTGAGCAACTTGAAAACAAATGGGCATCCACCAAATCAACTCACCCTGTTTCAATTGTACAAAAACAGTATAATTTCCAGCAGCAGCATCAACAGTTGCACGAAATCCATTGGGTGTTGTAAGTATGCCCTTCAATGCAGTTTGTGGATCGAGTACTTTCAGCAATGAAGCGGTTGAAAAAAGTTTATTCAATACTTGACCTTGGGTATATGTGGACTCTGATGAAGGCAGAACAGGTTGAAGACCTTTCCATACAATGTTGATTGTATATTTACTGGCAGAAGGAACAGCAATTTCAATGACAGGAGCACCGACTGCACCAGCAATATTTTTCCATTGGATTTTCTTTCCGTTCACCAGCACAGACTCTACCTGCCCTCTAGCGATGGCCTGAAAGGTCAGGTCCATTGGACCTGAAAACCTGGTATTCAATTGGTACACATCAGCTCGGCCATTTCTTTTAAAATCAAAAGAAATGTCTGGTGTTGAAAAAGAAGCATACTCCCAGGCAGCAGGCAAACCTGGCCTGACCAATAACTTCTTCCCCAACGCATTGGGTACAATACCAAAAAGCCCCTCCACCAATGTTCTTGAAAATATTCCAACAGGATCTGCAAAATCCCGATAGGATTCTCCCCTGGCGGCGTCAGCAGCAGAAATCAACACAAAATTTCCTGGACTTCCCCCCATGTACATCGACTGAAGCACCTCACTTTTAAATAACTTGAAAGCCTCATCAGGCCTGTTGGCCTGCCAGTTGGCCAAGGCAGTATGGATGGATTCAGCCAACACTACATTGTTCAATGACCATACGTATGGCATCCAGTTGGTGGTGGAAATGGTATAATACCCGCCATCATCCATGCCTTTGGGCCTCAATGGAATATGCGGCAGCTGATGATCAACATAACGCATCATCTGGTAGGCCTGAAATTTATCAGGCACTTCTGAATCAACTGTATGGTAGATGGTCCATAGTGCAGCGGCATCATGCACAAGTTTGTTGCCCAGCAAATCCCTGAACTCGGCGAAGGTTCCTTTTTTTCGCAACCACAGCACCCTGTTCATTGCTTCCTTTATTTTCTTTGCCTGCAATAGATAAGGAGCAGGATCTTCATTCATCAAGGCTGCAAGGGTTGCCGCTTTTTTAAAATGGAAATAATTGTAGGCAGAAGTATGGGCCACATCGCCACCACTGTATTGCAATGCATCACTGGCCCAGATGGCTGCATAAGCATCATACAAATAATTTTTATCCGCATCAAAATTTCTGGTTTCCCAATCAAGATGCCTTTTGACAACCGGCCAGGTTTTTCTGATGAATGCGGTATCTCCTGTCCAATCAAAATGCCTGAATAAACCATCAATATAAATCAGGTTCATGTCATAATGATGTGGCTTCATGGCCTCAGCATTGGGCAACCTGCTGATGTACCCACTGCTGAACATCCCAACATTATTTTTTTCCCAACTGCGCGCAAAATGCATGGCAGAATCGGGTACAATCGGGCCAATAGCCGGGCTGGTGAACTGCGACAATGCATAGGCATTAAAATGAATTTTTGCCCGATCGTGCCAACCCAAAGGATCGGCAGTATACGGACCCCTCCAACCATTCAGCCGCATGCGCCAACCTACAGCACCATGCATGTAGGAAGGAGCTTCCCAGATAGCATTGGATGCAATGCTGAGAGCACCACCAATGGTATTGATATATGGATCAGGCGTTGACACCTTGATTCTGTTGGCTATGGCTTGCCTTGCTTTTTCTGCTTGCTGAAAAACAGTAGCCAAATCACTGTAGGTGAATGATTTTTGGGTACGGGGATTGTATATGGAGAAATACTGCTCGGTTCCTTTATTAATAGTCATTTTTCCAACAACAACCGGCGCCATTGCTGCAGCAGATTGAAAAAGCAATGATGGAGAGGCCAATTGGTTTGCATCAGCCAGTTTGAGTGTTGCGTCAGCAGGAAAGACCCCTGTCAATTCAAGTTCTTTTGCCGGCTTTGCAGGCTGGTTCAGGTCCTCAACAAAATACCGTCCATCAGGCCCTGCCTGCAAACCTGTACCATAAGCCAATTGAAAGCGACTTTTTTCTGAAAGTTGAAACCGGTTGTCCTTGCAATTCTCCGGCTTGAGGTAGAATGAAGATTCTGGATCAGGGCCCATGTCTCCATCACGTGAAAATTTTTTCCCGGTGGCACCCCCAAATGTCCAAAACAACTCAATGGGCATTGCAGTGTTTTCAAGCTTTGTCTGAACTACAAAACCTTCTCCATCTGCCAATGCAAGAATCTCAACAAATAATTTTCCCTTGCCCAACAATGAATCCTCAATGGCATACAGCATTGCTCCGGGGCGATAACGCGCGGTGATTGTATTGGCTTGGGTAAGCCATTTGCTTTGTTGCTGGTTGCCAATGCCAAACTTGAAGTTGCCACCCATGCCCGGCATGTACAAGGCAAATTCAGGCCTGTCACCCGCTTCCAGCCGAAAGGCAGTATTGGTGCCATAAATAGCCCTGGTAAAAAGTCGTTTTCCATTGACAATGACAAAGTCGCTGCCATCGGGCTTATACCTTAACTCCTGCTCTTTGTTATGCCATTGATTGGAAGAAAGTTTGACTGAATAGAGTTCCTGAGAAAAAACATCACTGCCCATGTTGATGAAAACCAACAATAGGGAAATTGCGGTAGAACGAAACATATATACTCCTATTTAAGCCCT
>JBJOOI010000342.1:0-2937 GCA_046051375.1 Bacteroidota bacterium
CCTGCAAAATCATGGCTGAAGAATTTTCCGGATCTTCCGTAACCGCACTGCACACTGTCAGCAATATAGACGGCGCCAAACTCATCACACTGATTTCTGATGGCCTGAAGGAATGCATTGCTGGCCACATTGATGCCTCCCACGCCCTGGATGCCTTCTACAATGACTGCAGCAACCTCGTTGCCTTCTTGCCTGAAATGTGCCTCCAATGCCTCAATATCATTGAATGGAAGAAAGCTGATGTTGTCGGTTTCATTGACGGGAGCAACGATATTGGGATTGTCTGTAGCTGCTACGGCCAGTGAAGTTCTGCCATGAAAAGCTTTCTTGAAAGCGACAATCTTTTTTCTTCCTGTATGAAAAGAAGCCAGTTTAAGGGCATTTTCATTGGCCTCTGCGCCTGAGTTGCAGAGGAACAGGTCGAAATCTTTTTTTCCGGAGACCTCACCAAGTTTTGCCGCCAGTTCATCCTGCAAAGGAATTTTGATGGAATTGGAGTAGAAGGCAATCTGGTGGAGTTGGTCTTCTATGCGTTTGACCCAATGGGGATGGGTGTGCCCGATGCTGATGACCGCATGGCCACCATAGAGATCCATGTACTCGGTATTGTTCTTGTCCCAAACCCTTGTGCCTTTGGCATGGGTGATGGTGATATCGTTGATGGGGTAAACGTCAAATGTTTTCATGATGCCTTGTAAAGATTGTTAGCGATGTCTGCGGACAATTTGATTCCCTTGATCATGGCCGAGCTCAGTCCCTGGTATTCCATTTCGTTGAGTCCTGCAATGGTGCACCCTTTTGGAGAAGTCACCTTGTCGATCTCCTGTTCCGGGTGGCTCTTGTTTTCGGTCAGCAGCTTGGCTGCACCCAATGCGGTTTGTGCGGCAATTTTTAATGCATCTCCGGCATGAAAGCCAATCTCTACACCTCCTTGAGAAGCGGCCCTGATGGTGCGCAGAAAGAAGGCAATGCCACAGGCACACAAGGCAGTGGCTGCACTCATCATGTTTTCTTCAATGATGATGCTTTGCCCCATGGTATTGAACAATGCCTGCACCATGTTGATGTCTTTCTGTGTTGCATTGGAAGACGAGAGGCAGGTCATGCTTTCCCTCACTTTCATGGCAGTATTGGGCATGGCCCTGATGATCCTTGTCTGATCACCCAGTATTGTTTTGAAAACGCTGGTATGGGCGCCGGTAACAACCGATACAATCAATTGCTTTTTGCTGTTCATTGAAGGCCTGATTTCCTCCAGCAATTCGTTGAGCTGTTGCGGCAGCACACAAACAAAAATGGTGTCTGCACCCTTGATGGCTTCTGTGTTGGAGAGGCTGATCTTGAACCCTTTTTTTTGCAGTTCAGCAAGCGCTTTTGCATTGCGCTTGGTGAGGGTGATGTCTTGCTTTTTGCAGGCACCACTTTCTGCCAGGCCCTCTGCCAGTGCCATCCCTATATTGCCTGCTCCGAGTATGGTTGCTTTCATGTTGTAGTATTAAAAGGCTGCTGCCTTTAGGTTGAGTCCGGTTGTTTGATCCAACCCGAACAGGATGTTCATGTTTTGGACTGCTTGTCCGCTGGCCCCTTTGAGCAGGTTGTCGATTGCACTGTGCACAACAATCTTGTTGCCTTCCTGCTCAATAAAAATGACACATTTGTTGGTGTTCACCACCTGCTTCAGGGAAATCGGCTTGTCTGCCACAATGGTAAACGGATGACCTTGGTAAAACTCCTTGTACAATTCCTGGATGGATTCGAGGGACAAATTAGTATTGATGGTGGAGGAAACAAAGATGCCTCTGGTGAAATCACCTCTCCAGGGCACAAAATGCAATGCTGCTTGATCGTCCTGTTGCAACTGGTGCAAGGACTGATGGATCTCTGCAACATGCTGGTGGGTCAATGTTTTGTAAGCCTGAATGTTGTTGGCCCTCCAGCTGAAATGGCTGGTGGCACTCAATGATTGCCCTGCGCCGGTAGAACCGGTGATGCCTGTGGCATATACATCCTTCAGCAATCCTGCTTTTGCCAATGGCAACAATCCCAGTTGGATGGCTGTTGCAAAACAGCCTGGATTGGCAATGTTTTTTGCAATGGCAATCTGTGTTTGGTTGATTTCCGGCAGGCCGTATACAAAGGTTCTTTCTCCCTGATGGGCATCCTTGTTGAGCCTGAAATCATTCGCCAAATCAATGATCCTGATGCTTTCTTCAATGGTATTTTCTTTGAGGAATCTGGTGGATTCTCCATGGCCAAGGCAAAGAAAAAGAAGATCGATGTTGTTGTTGACCTCTCCGGAAAACAGCAGATCGGTTGACCCAAGCAGGTCCTGGTGTACATGGTGCAAGGGATTGCCTGCATTGCTTTTGCTGTGCACGAAGGCAATCGTAGCATGAGGGTGAACAAGAAGCAGCCGAATCAATTCACCGCCTGTATAGCCAGCCCCGCCGATGATACCAATCCTGATCTTGTTGTTCATGGGATTGAATTTAATCTTTTTTATTTTCGTTTTGCACAGCGTTCCAGATGATGGTCTGGTTTCCGAAGATCTTGCTGAAGCCCCTAACATCATTGCCTGTGAAGCCTGAATTCATTTCGCCATACTTGCCAAACTTGCTGTTCATCAGGTCGTAGGAAGATTCGATACCGATTACCTGGAACCTGTAGGGCATCAGTTGAACAAATACTTTTCCCGTTACATTTTCCTGTGAATGTTCAAGGAAGGCTTCTATGTCCCGCATCACCGGATCCATGATCTGGCCCTCGTGCAACCAGTTGCCATAGAACTGTGAAAGGGTGTCCTTCCATTGCAACTGCCATTTGGTGAGGACATGTTTTTCCAGTGCATGGTGCGCTTTGAGGATCACCATTGGTGCGGCGGCTTCGAAGCCAACCCTTCCTTTGATGCCGATGATGGTATCACCAACGTGGATGTCA
>JBJOOI010000343.1:0-2936 GCA_046051375.1 Bacteroidota bacterium
GTGTGGATCATTGCTAAGAATGGGTTTGCCACTTTGGGTTTTGCTTCCTGATACAACCCAACTGTTGCTGCCATTGGAAGGATTGGGTTTGAAGTCTTCCACAAACTGAATGGTATCTTTTCTATTGAAATAAAGAGCGTCTGCAGAAGCAGGAGGATTCAGCACTGCAAGAGGTTTATTATAAGAAGTGCCTTTTGCAATGACTGGATATAGAGAGTCTGGAATACTTGGATAGAGGATCCTGAAATTCTCCTCTCCTAGTAATTTCAGGGCATTGGTAAACTCAAAATCCCTGTCATATCCTGCAAGTGTCTGGGTCATTTGCTTGGTGAAAAGCGCAGATTTCAGGTTGGTCCATTTTTCAGGTTGATAACCTAAAAGTTTATATTCGATGGGCAACTCACTGGTTTTAAGTGAAGTGATGTAGGCATTGACACCAGCAGTATATGCATCAATGGCAGATATGGTTTGTGGGTCTTTTTCCATGGCAGCCAATGCGTTTTCTGCTGCAAAAACCATTCCCATCCTGCGCTGATTACGGTCAAAGCTGATGGCCTTTTCTCCTACAATTTCACTGACCCTTCCTGCAGCAGCATGTGTTTGGAATTCCATTTGCCAAAGCCTGAATTTTGCGTGTAGAAAGCCTTGTACAAAATAGGCATCATTTTCTTGCTCGGCAAAAACATGTGGTACCAAACGATCATCCAGGAATACATCGACCTTGCCCTGAAGACCATCAAAACGCAGGGATGCATTAAAATCCTCATCCACTGATTCTGCATTCTGCCAAACCCCCTCCTGAACACTTAGAAAACTACCAAGAGCCAATGGTAGCACAGATCGGGTGCCAAGCACAAAAACAAAAGCAGCATTCAACAAAAAGGAAACAAGAAAAATAAAATATTTCATGGCTGTAAATCTATCTTAAAGTTAGCTACAATAATTCAACTGAAATGGTTGATTTCCTTGCTGAGGTCAATGGATGGAAACCTTGCAGCAAGGGATTGGGCCATTTCTTTGTATTTATTCCTGAATTTGATGTGTTCAGTAGAATTCGGGTGCATGGGCTTATGTTGAAAGGCCATGTTGAGCTGATGGAACTCCTTCATCACTTCCCTTGATCTTCCATTGATGGCGGCAATACAAAACTTTTCCCAAACATATCGGGTAGCCTGATAATTGGGATGAACCATGTCTTCAGCATAAAACCGATAATCCCTAAGATCATCTACTACCAGTTCATAAGAAGGGAAATAATGCAAATGCTCATGTTGCTTGGTTAACTTATCTACAGCATGAATAAGTACGGCCTTGCTGCGGTTGTTTTCAACGAAACCATCCCTGAGATGACGAACCGGGCTAATGGTGAAAATGATGTCAAGTGTATTGTTAAACTGTTTTAATTTGTCGATAAGAGTAGCATAGGTGGAAATGATCTCTTCAGGATCCAGCAATCTTTTTGTAAAAACAGATGCAGGCATTTTATGACAGTTGGCTACGATTTGATCTTCATTCAATTCATATACATACGCTGAGCCAAGGGTAACAATCAACCATTGCGCATCTTTTAAAAAGGAATGTGCTGAACTGATTGTTTCATTGATGCGCAAAAGACTTTCTTCCTGGCTGGGACAGCTGAGGCTGGAGTGAAAGTCCCAATGATTCCAGAGGCTATTCTGTTCAAACAACTCGCTGGAGAGTATGTGTTTATTTTCAACATAACGGCGCAGTGCGCGTGCAATACTTGAAGGATTGAAAAGGATGCCATTGGGGTTCTGTAATGCACAAAATTTTGAACCAACAAGGTAGTTATAGACATGCTCGGTAAAACATGAACCCACAAGCATGATTTTTTCGTCCAAATCAATTTTCCGACTCAACGAAGGTGGATCAAATTCCAGGCGAAAATCCATTGTCCCTGTGTTTTAGGATGAAAAACCCATGCGTTGCTTACTGGCTTCAAATAAAATAATACCTGTTGCAATCCCAACATTAAATGAATCAAAATTTCCTTGCATGGGAATGGTAAATTGAAAATCAGCAGCCTTTGTGATAAATGGCTGAATACCTTTGTCTTCACTGCCCATGACAATACAACTGGGTTGTTTGAAATCGGCATTGAAAACCTTGAGGTCAGATTTCATTTCAGCGGTAAACACCTTTATATCATTCAAATGCAACGTATCAATGGCTTTCAGTAAACTGTTTACACGACATACCAGGATACGCTGAAGTGCGCCGGCAGAGGATTTCATTGCTTCCTCATTGATGGCGCCAATTCCTTTATCTGGGATGATCATGATCTGGGCGCCACAACAAAGCGCAGTTCTTGCGATAGCACCGATATTGCGCACATCAGTGATGCCATCCAGCATAACGAACAGGGGTACTTCTCCCCTCTGTAAAACATTGTCAATTGATTCCTGTAAATCATGAAAAGATATGATGCTGTTCACGCCAATAACTCCCTGGTGATTGGCCCTGGTCATGGAATGCAATTTTTCAATTGGCACAGTATTGATTGGGATATTGTGTTTTTGCGCCAACTGTTTTATTTCTTCAATGCCTTCACCACCAACATTTTTTTGCAAAAAAATTCTTTCAAGTTGTGCGCCATCCCTTAAAGCCTCAAGAACAGGTTGACGGCCAATGATATTGGAGGAGGATTTGTTTATTTCATTTCTCATTTTCCAAGAATTTGATCTTCATTTTAAATAGGGCAGCAATTGTTATTGAATCGGTGATCTTACCATCCAATACCAATTGGTAGGCCTCGTTAAGGTGAATTTTTGAAACCGTCAATTGCTCCGTTTCCTCTGGGTCTGGTTCACCTTGCTGTAAGTCAGTTGCAAGATAAACAATTGCCTTTTCATCAGTTACAGAGTTGGAAAGATCCATTTCAAACAATTTCTCCCAGGATTTTGCTAATAGCCCTG
>JBJOOI010000344.1:0-2935 GCA_046051375.1 Bacteroidota bacterium
TTTGTATTTGTATTGCTGGGTGAGGTCTTCGCCCCATACAGTGATATGCACTTCCATGGATGATTTAAAAGCCCTTGATACCTGGGCTTCAATGTGCACTACCTGGCCGAGTTTTATGGGAGCGTCAAAGGACATGTTGTCTACTGAAACTGTAACGCAGGGAGCATTACAATGTCTCCAGGCGGCCATTGCCGCTGCAGTATCCATCCAATACATCAGCCTTCCACCCATAAGGTTCCCATAGAAATTGGTATCATTGGGAAATACCAGTTCTGTCATGATCACATTTGACTCAGACGCTTTTTTAGGTTTCATTTTCGCGTGTTTTTAAATGATTATTTTTTCAGCCCCATCCAGAAATACTGGTGAGATATCTGCACCAATGCCCGGCAACTCATCCAACTCAAGAAAATAATTGTTGTATCTCGCTCCATCAATGACAGGATCAGCGAGGTGACCAAGAAGGCAGGTATCAAGATCGTAGAACTGGATGTTTTCATGAGACATGGCCAGGTGCACTTTTGCGGTAAGTGCCAGACGGCTTTCCACCATGCCACCCAGCATACAGGGAATACCATGTGCAGCAGCGGTATCAGCTATCTTGATGGCTTCAAGGATGCCGCCTGATTTAGCCAGTTTAATGTTGATATAACTGCAGCTTTCATTAGAGATGAGTCTTTCAGCATCAAAATGATCAAAAACACTTTCATCCGCCATGATGGGGATCTTGGTATTTTTTTTCAATGCAGGCAGCATGGGGTCAAGATAGTGATGCATCGGTTGTTCACAAAACTCAATCTTGAATGGCTCGATTGCTTGAAGTGTTTCCAATGCAGTGGCATAGTCCCAGCCTTGATTGGCATCAATACGGAGTTGGATGCTTTCCCCTACAGCCATCCTTATTTTTTTGATGCGCTCAATATCTTCCTTTCCGTTTTTGCCGAGTTTTACCTTGATGATCTTTACACCCTGTTCAACAAACGCAATGGCTTTCTCCGCCATGTTTTCCGGGCTGCTGATGCCAATGGTCAGGTCTGTTTGAATTGTCTTTTTTTGCCCTCCAATGAACTTGTACAAAGGCATGTTCAATGCCTTTGCAGCAATGTCATGCAATGCCATGTCAAAAGCACTTTTGATGGTACTGTTGAAAGCAATGTGCGCATGCAACTCATTCATTCTTTCCGCAAGGGCAGTAGGGTTTTTTCCTATGATGATGTTGGCAAGTTCCTTCCCTACATGAAAACAACTGTCTTGGGTTTCTCCTACCAGCATGGGGAATGGGCTGCATTCCCCAACACCGAATACGCCTGAATCAGTATTGATTTTAAGGTAGATATTCTTTGCGGCATAACAGGTTTCTGTAGCAATCACAAATGGCTCCATCGGGATGGTCAGCCTGCTGATTTCAATTGAACTGATCTTCATTGTCCTGGTTTGTATTTGATCCTTTCATTTTCAAAGGTAAAGGTTCCCATGCTTAAGACTGTCATTAAACATATTAAACAAAATCAATTCTCCAATGTTGTTACCTAAAATGATGTATGGAAAAGCTCACTGGTAAAAAGGTTGTTGTTGCAGGTGCTACGGGAGGAATTGGATCCAGTTTGGTCAAACTGCTGGTTCAAAGTGGAGCAGAAGTTTTTATTACCGGAAGAAGCAATGAGAAGCTATCCAATATCGCTGCAGCACATGGCATTCCAGCTTCCCATTTGTTGGCCATTGACATCAGCAATGGAGCCGAGATGGAATTGTTGGCAGGTACTGTATTGAGTCAACTGGGTACGCCAGATATACTGATCAATCTTGCAGGAATAGGCATCATCAAACCGATGGAACAATTGTCTTTGGATGATTTTTCTCGGTCCATACAAACCAACCTCGTGGGTGCATTCCTTTTTGTGAAATCGTTTTTGCCAGCGATGAAGGAAGTGAAAAAAGGATTGATCATCAATGTTCCAGGGGTATTGGGGAAAGTACCCATGGCTGGTGCAGCAGCCTATTCTGCCAGCAAATATGGTATTGTGGGAATGATGCAAAGCATCAGGGAAGAATTGAAAAGAACCGAGATAAGAATAACCAACCTGTTTTTGGGTGGCGTTGATTCCCCTTTTTGGGACGAGATCGACCTCAGGGTACAAAAGGATAAAATGATCCGTGAAGAAGAGGCCGCAAGGTCAATTTGGTTCCTTTGTCAACAACCTGCAAGCGGTGTTGTGAGTGAAATGGTTTTACAACCTTTCAACCACCAGGCCATCTAAAGCATGGTCCCTTTTAGAAAAAAATAGGCACAGTTGAAGTAGATGATAACGCCTGTTACGTCTACCAGGGTGGCAACAAATGGTGCGGATGATACAGCGGGGTCTGCTCCCAGTCTTTTCAAGATGATTGGCAACATGGAACCGGAAATGGTACCGAACATGACCACACCAATAAGGGAAACTCCCACAACCATAGCCACCAGAAAATAATGTGCTCCGTAGACTTCAGGGAATATCTGAGACCAAACCATCACCCTTGAAAAACCGATGATGCCGAGTACAGTGCCCAGCATGATGCCGGAGACAATTTCCCGGCGCATGACCTTCCACCAATCCGCCAGGGTAACCTCCCCGACAGTAAGTGCCTGAATGATCAGTGAGGAAGCCTGAGACCCGGTGTTTCCACCGCTTGAAATGATCAATGGGATGAAGAGAGAAAGAATAAGCGCCTGGTCCAGCGCGTGCTCATAGCTGGCCATTGCAGTAGCGGTGAGCATTTCACCCAAAAAGAGAACAATCAGCCAGCCAACCCTTTTTTTGAATAGTTTAAATATAGAGATTTCAAGGTAAGGCTCTTCAAGGGCCTCGGTACCTCCCATTTTCTGCATGTCCTCGCTGAACTCTTCATTGGCAACCCAGAGTACGTCATCAATGGTCACGATTCCCAGCAAAATATC
>JBJOOI010000345.1:0-2932 GCA_046051375.1 Bacteroidota bacterium
TTTACATTGCAAATCAACCGACATGAAATTGATCAAAATAGAAGGCAATTTGCTTTCATCACCTGAAATGTTTTTCAGGGCCATTGGCCATCTTGAGCATTTAAAAAATATCCCTACAACAATTGTAGTAACCGGATCTTCAGCAACAGAAAAAGCATTGTTGGAGATAGTGCAGTCGGCGCGCGACCAATACCTTGCGTATGCGGATCAACTTTCCCAAATTGAAAACGATTATCTCAGATTGACAAGGGCCATCATACCGGTGATTGACCAGAGTGCCAGCCTTAGTTTTGTAAAACAACGGTTCAACGGATTGGAAGAACTTTGCAAAGGAGTACAATTGTTGGGAGAGCTTCCAGGAAAAACAATCCACGAGATCATACACCATGCTTCAATTCTCTCATCTTATCTTTTTGCCGCAGCAGGCAAGGCTATCTACAAGAACATCCAATGGACAGATGGAAGAGAAATCCTTGTAGCGGATAGGATCAATGGAGCGATAGTTTGCGATGAGGAGACTTCACTTGTAAATATCCAGAAAATATGGAACAAATCCGAACAAGGAATTCACATCATTGCCGGTAGTGCTGCAAGAGACCACAAAAACAATACCATTGGATTTGGAAAAGATGGAGGAGACCTTTCTGCCTCATACTTTGCAGGACTGTTGAAAGCAGATGAAATTGAAATCTGGTCTTCCCAAAACACATACACTACAGCCGACCCGCTGTTGGTCAAGAATGCAAAAATCATTTCGGAAATCACTTATGAAGAGGCTATTGAATTGAGCCATTTTGAGCATCATCTTGTTGCGCCGGCAGCATTGAACAATGCGATAAAGAAAAGAATTCCCATCAAAATCCTGACACTTGAAAACATGACTGGTGTTGCAACAATCATTCACCATGATGTGGCGGCAAAAAATGAAATGATTACGGGTATTTCCTCTATGGCAAACATTGCACTGATCAGCATTGAAGGGAGTGGTATGATGGGTGTTCCTGGCTTTGCAAAGCGTGTCTTCACTTGCCTGAATGATGCGTGCATCAATGTCATTCTCATCTCCCAGGGGTCTTCTGAACATTCCATTTGTGTTGCGGTTCGCAATGATGTAAAAAATCAAGCCATCCAGATGCTTGACCATGCCTTTGAAAAAGAAATCAGCAATGGCAACATACAACCCATCAGCAGTTCCGGAGATGTCAGCATCATCTCATTGGTTGGCGAGAACATGAGAAATCATCCAGGCATCAGCGGAAGGATGTTTGGCAGCCTTGGGAGAAATGGCATCAATGTACTGGCCATTGCACAAGGATCAAACGAGCGGAATATTTCTGCAGTCATCCACTCAGCAGATAGAAAAAAGGCCATCAATGTTTTGCATGAGTCATTTTTTGAGGACGCAAAAAAAGAACTCAACCTGTTCATTGTTGGCACTGGAAATGTTGGAAAAAAATTGATCGCGCAGTTGAGAAAACAAGCGGATAAAATAGGAGAACTGCACAAGATCAAGATGAATGTAATGGGACTCTGCAACAGCAGAAAAATGATTGTTCAACAGCAAGGAATTGATCTTGAACAATGGGAACAAACACTTGACAGTGGAGAGGATTCTGATCCATCTGGATTCGCTGATCAAATGACAGCGCTCAATCTTAGGAACAGTGTATTGGTAGACATCACTGCCAATGAAACAATTCCAGGGCTTTATGCAAGACTTTTGAAAAAATCAATGTCTGTTGTGGCTTGCAACAAAATTGCAGCTTCAGATCATTATGCGCGATACAAAGAACTGAAGGAACTTGCCATTTCCTACAACTGCAAATTTCTTTTTGAAACCAACGTAGGAGCAGCATTGCCCATCATCAGCACCCTGAATGACATCATCAAAAGTGGAGACAAAATAAACAAGATGGAAGCTGTACTGAGTGGAACACTGAATTTTGTTTTTAATAACTATGACGGGAGCAAATCTTTTTCATCCGTCGTGAGAGATGCGCAAGAGCAAGGATTCACAGAACCTGACCCGAGGCTGGACCTGAGCGGGAAAGATGTAATGCGCAAAATCATGATCTTGTCCAGAGAAGCCGGAGTGGAAATGGAAATGAAAGACATCCAATGCAATGGCTTCCTTCCTGAAAGCTGCCTGCATGGATCTGTAGATGATTTTTATGAAGAGATGGTGAAACATGAATCTCATTTCAAATCACTATTGGATCAGGCCAATACCAACAATGCCAAACTCAAGTTTGTAGCAAGTTTTGAAAACGGAAAAGCTACAGTAGGCCTGCAACAGATCAAGGCAGAAAGCGACCTGTTTCACTTGTATGGAAAAGACAATATTGTTTTATTCTATACTGAAAGGTATGACCAGCAACCATTGGTCATCAAAGGTGCAGGCGCTGGTGCAGAAGTCACAGCCAGTGGAGTATTTGCAGACACACTCAGAACCATCAACAACTAAATCATGAATACCCAAAAGATAAGCATCAAGTCTCCGGCAACCATTGCCAATCTCGTTTGCGGATTTGACATCCTGGGCCTTGCTTTGGAAGAACCATACGACATCATGACCCTTGAAAATACGGATCATCCGGGATTGGAAATTGTTCATGTGGATGACCATAGATTGCCGACTGAACCAGAGCAAAATGTTTCTGGCGCGGCCCTTTTGGCCATGATGGAAGAATTGAGTGAAGTCCCACAATGGAAACTGACCATCGACAAGAGAATCAAACCTGGCAGTGGTTTAGGATCCAGTGCCGCAAGTGCAGCCGGGGCAGTATATGCTGCCAACAAATTGCTTGGCAGTCCTTTTGGCAATGAAGACCTTATACGTTTTGCCATGTTTGGCGAGAAAGTGGCCAGTGGTGTTAAACATGCCGACAACATTAGCCCTTGCCTCTTGGGTGGAGTGACGCTGATTCGTTCC
>JBJOOI010000346.1:0-2928 GCA_046051375.1 Bacteroidota bacterium
AGGGTGAAACCACTGGCTGATATTTCATCTTCAAAATTGGCTTTATTCTGATCAAAACCCAGGCTGCTGAAACTTCCCTGAAATCCTGCTGTGATGGAATGTTTGCCCAACCGGTCAAGCCCCTTTGTATAGGCGGCAGAGAGACCAAGGTGGTTTTCTTTCAGGATGCCATTGCCTGATTGATCCGACAGCATAAGCAGGCCAAGACTCAATCTGTCTCCTTCTGGAATGCGTTTCTTAAAAACTGCGCCATCGATAGAAGCTGTTGAAGTGGTGTATGCATTGCCAAACGAGGGCCATTGGTTCCTGGAGTTTGCTGAAACCCTTGCAAAGCCTGAGAAATTACCCGTGTTGGCGGGATTCAAGGTCAATGGTGATGAAAAGAATTGCGAGAAATGCGGGTCCTGTGCATGGGCCTGCAACGCAATAAAAACAAGGTACAATATGGTCAGTCTTTTCTTCACTTTATCTGATGAGTGTGATATTCCCTTTGTATGTTTCGCTGGAGCCATCTTGCAGTTCCACGACAATCAAATAAACATAGGTACCCATTGGTGCCTTGAGTCCTTTGAACATTCCGTTCCAGCCAGCGGCATAGTCGTTGGTAGTGCCATTGGTTCTTTCAAAAACTTTCTGCCCCCAACGATTGAATACCTGAAACTGTTTTACCAGTTTAACATCCTTCCCTGCAATCACATAAAAATTGTCATTCAAACCGTCTCCATCAGGAGTAAACACGTTGGGGAGAATCAAATGCTTCTGCCAGAACACATTCACCTTGATGGTAGCAGTATCCCTGCACAGGTATTCTGAAGTTCCTACCACTGTCAATAGCGTATTGGAGTTGCCTTTTAGCACCGGGTCAGGGCATGTACTGCAGCTCAGCTGGTTGGATGGTGTCCAGAGCAGGGTCTTGTATTTTTCCCCGCCGTTTATGATCGATAATTGGGTGGGCACTCCACGGAGTACATCCATATTGTCAACAGGCACATCAATGCTGAATGGTACATAGTTGTAATTGGAACTGTTGTTGCCAAGATTGGATTCAAATTGTTTTAGGTCGCTATTGATATAGGCAAACACTTTTCCGGTAGTAGTCATTTTGATGCGGTGCCGAACTTGCAAGCAGAGGTTGTTGAAAGCCGTTGTTCTCAGAATCGTTGCCGTTCCCAGAAGCTTGGCAGGTCCTACTGTAGTATCAGCATCAAAATAGCGCATTTCAATGTTCTGTTTTAGGCTGCTGTATCCGTTGGCAAGACATATGACTGAACTGGCCACAAGGCTGTCATTTTTTGAACATAAAATGGCATTGGTGGTCAGGTAAATGTCGAGCGGAAATACATTGATATTCGCAAAAGCAGAGTCTGCACAGCCAAAACTGGTTTCTCCATATCCTTTGATTCTGGTAGAATCCACTATCCTGAAAATGGGATCCAAGCAATTGGTACAATTCGATGTTGCCCTGGCTGTCCACCTGATGTTGCTGGAGCTGTTTCCTGAGGTCCGCATCCTCAACTGCACATCACTGTTGGTGTAAACCGTGGTATCAGATGGGGAAACCGTAATCTTGAGCTGGAAATGTCTCCTGCTGGCCTTGTTGTTGGTATTGCTCAACTCAAGGAGTGTGTCTTGTGGGTCAAATAGCGCGAAAACAGTATCCAGTTTTGCCCTATTCGCTGCGATGATGTAGGTATAGGTGACACCGCATCTCCCAAGCATTGGTTTGTCCGTAAAAAAGGTATTCTTGAGTTCCTGTGCTCCAGGAAGAGCAGGATCCCTGTCATAAAATTTTACAGGCGTATTGGCAGGAATCGTGTCGAATCCTGCATTGTAAATGCCGAATACAATCCTGATGCTGTCATTCTTGTAGCAATCCAATTCATAAATGGAAAGCACCCCATCAGGCTTGGGGTCCAGAACGTTCATGCTGTAGGTTCTTGACATTTCTGTGCAGGTGCCATTGGTAGATTCCAGATTGATCTTGTAGAGACCTGCTCTGGGAAACATGTAATAGAGGTCCTTGTCAGTACTGACCATGGTGATGTTACCACCAGTATGATCGCTAACGAACCATTTGAAAGCTGTGGCACCATAAGACTTGTTCACAAACTTAACCGTATCGTTGTAAATGCCGGTTTCGGATGCGATGATTCGCTTGTCTGGCGAAAACCTTGAAGCAACGCCACAGTCTACAATCACATTGCCGACATAAGACCCAAAGCAATTTTTGTCTGCATTGTATGCCTTTAGTTTTATTTCATATTTTCCTGCCAATGGAAATGTATACTTAAATGCAACAACATTGTCTACCAAAACACCATTCACGTACCATTCGTAGTTTGTGGCACCAGTACTGCTGTTGTTGAACTGAACCTGGTCTCCAATAATAGGGTGTGGGTTGGAATTCCAGTCAAAACTGGCTTGAATATTTTCTGCACAAGGGATATTGCACCTGTTGCTGGTGATCAGGCTTCCACCACTGAAAGACTCTAAAAATGCACGCATCCTGTCAGCCTGTCCCTGTGTAAAGACGGTAGGACAAGCGTTGCCATAGTCCATGAAATTGGAGACATTGTCTGGAACATCCGTTTTGAAAGGCCCTGAAATGGTATCTGTATTACAGGAATTATCTGGGCTGGTACAAGGAGAGCCAGTAAAGCTCCTGTCTGGTGGCGTATCGCAAACAAGATCTCCATCAGTGGTGCAATCATTGTTGATGCAATTTGTTCCTTGAAAAGTGTGTAACAAGGAAAGGTAATGTCCCATTTCATGAGCAACCAATGGGGTGTTCAGACTACTGACCACTGCACCAACGCCTGGACTGGCATACCCATCTAATCCTGACCTTTTCCAAACACCACAGCTGAATAGGCTTGGGGGAATTTCTCCTTGTATGGAATTGACCACCCATATATTGGCATATTTTGA
>JBJOOI010000347.1:0-2911 GCA_046051375.1 Bacteroidota bacterium
CCCGGCCTCGATATGTTGTCTTAATGCTTCCATGTTAACCGATGTAAAGATAGGTCCTTAATCAGCATTAGCATGAAAAAATTGGTAAAATTCATGCAATATGTCTTAAACTATAGATAATCAAATTAATAAAATGATGATCGCTAGATGCCGTTTCGTGACAGATGCCTAAAATAAATTAAATAATTAGCTCGTTAAATGTATGATAAATCATTCGTTAAATCAGTTTAAACGACTTAATGAATGATATATCAGTCTAAATAGCAACTTATTTGTAAAATATCCGTATATTTGTAGCATAAATCATTCACTAAAGCCTTAAATGCCTATTTATGACTGATAAATCATACAATAATTGGAGCTCCATGAGCGATAAGACGCTGGCAGAGCATATTGGTCGTTTTGTAAAAGAAAAGCGCATGGAGATGAACAAAACGCAGGATGTCCTGGCACATGCAGCCGGTATCAGCCGTTCTACCCTGAGCTTACTGGAAAAAGGCGAGACGGTTACGCTGGCTACATTACTTCAGGTATTACGGGTGCTTGATCAACTGCATGTGCTCGACGTGTTTTCAGTAAAACCAGCAGTCAGCCCGATACAGATGGCCAAAATGGAAATGAAAAAAAGAAAGAGAGCCAGCGGTGCCCAAACTTCCTCATCCACAAAATCAACCTGGTAAATCATGAATACAGCTTTTGTAAAAATATGGGGCGTATTGGCTGGTGCAGTGGCCTGGGATGAGAGAACAGGCATAGCCACTTTTGAATATGATTCCGATTTCAAAAAAAGGAACTGGGATTTGTCACCTTTGAAAATGCCTATTCAGTCCGCTAAAAAAATCTTCAATTTTCCTGAGCTGAAAACGGATAGAAATTCACCTTTTGATACCTACAAAGGAATGCCCGGGCTGCTGGCAGATGTACTTCCGGATAAATATGGAAATCAACTCATCAATATGTGGCTTGCACAGAACGGTCGTGAACCGAACAGCATGAACCCGGTAGAGATGCTTTGTTTTATAGGTACACGAGGTATGGGAGCCATGGAATTTGAACCAGCAGCACTGAAAGAAAGTAAACGCACATTCTCCATTGAGATGGATAGCCTGGTGGACATTGCAAAAAAGATGCTGTCTCAAAAATCATCCTTCAAAACAAATTTGAAAAAAGAGGATGAGGAAGCCATGATGGAGATATTAAAAATTGGAACATCGGCCGGTGGTGCGAGACCAAAAGCTGTGATTGCTTATAACGAAAAAACAGGTGAAGTAAGATCCGGCCAAACGAATGCACCGAAAGGATTTGAACACTGGCTATTGAAACTAGATGGCGTGAGTGATGTTCAATTGGGTGCCAGTACCGGTTATGGCAGGGTGGAAATGGCATATTACAACATGGCGGTTGCCTGCGGAGTAGAAATGATGCCTTCAATATTGCTCGAAGAAAATGGTCATGCACATTTTATGACCAAACGCTTTGACCGTGAAGACGGAGACATCAAGCATCACATTCAAACACTTTGCGCCATCAATCATTATGATTACAATGCAGTAACCAGTTTTAGTTACGAGCAACTCTTTCAAACGATGCGCGAACTAAAGCTCAGTTATCCTGAAGCAGAACAGATGTTTCGTAGAATGGTGTTCAATGTAATTTCGCGGAACTGTGATGACCATACCAAGAATTTTGCTTTTCGATTAAAGAAAGATGCTCAATGGGAATTGGCACCGGCATACGATTTATGCCACGCCTATAAACCAAATCATCAATGGGTAAGTCAACATGCTTTGAGTATAAACGGCAAGCGGAAAGGGATAACTAAAAACGATTTGCTCATTGTTGGTCAATCAATTAAATGCAAGAATGCCGCTTCTATTATCGATGAAATTGAAGACATTGTTTTGAATTGGAAAAAGTTTGCCAACGAAGTGGGCGTATCTTCAAAACTGAGCGATGCCATTTATGCAACCATTAAGGATTGGAATTAAGAGTAACTGATAGCAAGGATTTTGAAGAAGCATCAGAGTCATTCATCATTTGCTTCACCTCTTGCACCTTGTAAAAACAGCGTTTACCAATTTTGGATGATTTTATTTTTCCTTGACTAACATAATTGCATAAAGTCCTGCGACTGATGCCAAGCATCTTCATCACACATTCGCTATCCACCCATTCATGCGTAAACTGATCCACCGGATTTTTCATGCGTTGCAATTCGGCATGCATCGCATCAATTTTTTCCAGCAGCGTCTTATAAGCTTGCGTTTCTATGGTGATTACTTCCATTACGAAACGAATTTAATAGCTTTTATATTCACTTGAAAGTCCGCGAACGCTGGCGAACATAAAAGAACTGAACGCGAACGAAAACGAACGTTTGCGGAAAGTTGCAAGCAATCTAGTGGTGCATTTTTTTGCTGATAGATGGATGTAAATACTTTCATTGAGCAACGAAAATATTCACTCATACTTTATGAAAAAAGCGCGTAGACAGATCTGGACATAATAATATTGTGAAAGACAAAATTGGACAGAATGAGAATGAAATCATCTGTTCAAATGTTCACTGTTCATCTGCTCACCGCTTCAAAAATGAACAGAGAAAAGCATGTAGTGAAAAACAAAAATCAACAAGAAAAAACAACATTAAAAGATTTCTATTATCTTCGTTTTGTCGTTCTTTTTTGTTGCTTATTTGTTACTCAACAAACATCAAATTTGACGAGTAGTTGCTTTCTTGTTGCTCGAAAAAATTTCAGAAAGCCACGCTGGTATAGGGTTTCAGCGTTTTTTGTTGCTTATCGTTTCATGTATCGGTAAGTAAAACCTTATCGGCTGGCACATTTGAAAGTTACAGCAGTTCAATCACTGTGCGCATGCATCTTTTGGTTACATTCACGTTCCAATGCAG
>JBJOOI010000348.1:0-2910 GCA_046051375.1 Bacteroidota bacterium
TGTGATTTCACTTGCGCTGGCATTGGCATTGAGCGATATGGCCTCCCAAAATGTAAGGATTGATTCCATGTTCATCGATGAGGGCTTCGGCACGCTCTCACCCGACGACCTTTACAATGCCATTGCAATGCTTGAGCGCATGCAAGTGGAAGGCGATAAACTCGTGGGTATCATCAGCCATGTTGAAAGCCTCAAGGAAAGAATTGGCACCCAAATCGTGGTTGAAAAATTACAAAATGGAGAAAGTACGCTTTATCTTAAATGCAACGAACAACAAAGGAGTTTGAAAACTTTTGGGGTTTAAAATTGTAATTTTATTAAATGAAAACACTATTCCTTCTCTTATCCCTTTTTGCCATGCAGCAAACCATGGCGCAAAAAATCTTTACAGTGGATTATGAAAGCCAGGCCGATGTAAAAATTTTCGTGGTGAAATACGAAAGCCAGGCAGACCTTAAAGTGTTCAAAGTAAAATATGAATCGCAGGCTGGCGACAATGATGGTAAATGGTTTTTTACACAGTACCAAAGTCAGGCCAAAAAGAAGATCTACTTTGTGAAATATGAAAGCCAGGCAGATGTAAAAATATTTTTTGTTGACTATGAGTCACAGGCCGGCTGGAAGAACAATCAAAAGAAACATTTCTTTTATTGACGTGCATAAAGGCTTTTTTTCAGATCAGATGAAAATCATTTTCTCACCTCCAATACATTAAGGTCTGCTCAGATAACTTACTGTCATCAACAATCCGTTGATGTATAAGTTAAAAAGCATGACATGATAATTGAACTGGCTATAATGACCATGACGTTTTTTGCTGGCATGGTGATGATTCTCTTGAACCCATTAAATAAAACAAGACCTGTGGGGTGGGTACTGATACTTCAGGCATTTGGAAGAACCTATTTGGATCAGGGTTATACCGAGGTATTGATCATGTTTGCAATCGGCCTGACAATCCTTTTTTTGTTGCGCAACCTCAAAGAAAACGTAGTTGCCAAAATTTCATATGCTGCCTTGGGTATGGCACTGGCAATCGATTTTACACAGTTGCTACAACAGGGCTGATTAGACATTATTTTACAGCTTCTATGATGGCCTTGTAAGCAGGCTTGCGCAAATAATTTCCATCAAATGGCAGTGGCCAGTCTGGAGCACCCTGCCATGAAGGAATCCAGGAGTCTGCATCGCCAACATTCCATGTGGTGATGCCGAATTGCTGTGATTTAGGTATAGCTTTGTAGGTCTTAACAACCTGTCTGTAACGATCCGCCTGCTGTGCAGCCATGGCATCTGTAAATGTTAGACCCTGGACCTTGTTGTTATTGACCCGCACATCCAATTCTGAAATATGCACCTTCAGCCCAGTGGCTGCAGCAAAATCAATGGCTGCACTGATGTTGGCGTCGGACTGGGTATAGGTCATGTGAAACTGCATGCCAATGCCATGAATCGGAATATTTCTTTCCTTGAATGAATTGATCAATTTGCCTATAGCGGTTCTCTTGGCACTGCTGTACTCATGACCATAATCGTTGTAAAATAAGATAGCATCTGGGTCTGCTTCATGCGCATATTGAAAACACCTTGCGATATAATCCGCTCCAAGATTTTTGACCCAAACACTGGGCCTGATGGTACCGTCATCATTGAAATATTCATTGACTACATCCCATGAAGCAACCTTTCCTTTGAAATGCGAAACGACGGTTTGAATATGTGCCTTCAACATGTTTTCCCAGGCGATGGAATCACCAGAAAAATTGTTCACCCAAGCTGGTAAATATTGATACCAGTTCAAAGTATGGCCATGAAGTCGCTTGCCATTTTTCTGGGCGAAATCAACCAGATAATCCGCATCAGCCCAATTAAATGTGTTTTCTGCGGGATGCAGGGCCCGGAATTTCATGGCGTTTTCTGCAGTAATGCTGTTGAATTCTTTGGAAACTACCTCACTGTACTTTGCATTGTTTTTCATCCTTGAAATGCCAACAGAGGCTCCCATCGGGAAAGGCATAAATTGATAAAGATTGGTATCTGCAGCAGAAAATTGAGGCGCAGGGAATGAAATTTTTCTGCCTGATGCAGACACCATTTGCGGGACAACTGTCCAGAAAAAGCAAAACATCAGTAGAAAATTTAGCGCATGTTTTTTCATCCGTTTATTGGCTTTGGCTTCAGTAAATGTAATCAATATCTTCCCTAAAGGAGTAATTGAACTAAATTGCTGTTGTTCGATGTCCTGAGCAGCAACCAAATGCACAACAACTTGTCAACCATGAAAAAATCTCTTCCTCTTTCATTGCTTTTCATTGCAGTCCTCTTTACGTTTGGCACCATCGCTCAGGACCGTTACACGGTAAAACCTGGCGATCCCAACGGCATCAAAAAATGGTACATGGGCCGGCAAATTGCACACGTGATGAGTCATTTTGGCATCGATTGGCTGGAAAGACAGGAAAGGGAGATGGAGGAAAACACAACCCAATTGTTGAAAAACCTTGCCGTAAAACCGGGGATGATCATTGCAGACATCGGAGCCGGAAGTGGCTACCACAGCACATTGTTGTCAAAAATGGTGGGCAATGGAAAAGTATATGCGGTGGATGTAGAACCGGAAATGATTGCCTACCTGAACGACAGGATCACACTGGAAGGAATCAAAAACATCATTCCGGTACTGAGCACAGAACAAAAAGTTTCCTTGCCCGCAAACAGCATTGACATGATGTTGCTGGTGGATGTATACCATGAGTTTTCCTATCCCTATGAAATGGCTTTGTCCATGCTGGATGCCCTCAAGCCTGGCGGAAAATTGGTGCTGGTTGAATTCAGGTCAGAAGATCCCATGGTGCCCATCAAAACCATCCACAAAATGAGTGAAGCACAGGCGGTAAAAGAACTCAAGGC
>JBJOOI010000349.1:0-2907 GCA_046051375.1 Bacteroidota bacterium
ACAGGCATATTGTGAAACCTGTGCATCTGTAGGCATGGTTTTCTGGAACCAGCGCATGAACAGCTTAACAGGAAACGCAGAATACATTGATGTACTGGAACGCAGTCTTTACAATGGAGCATTGGATGGTTTATCACTCTCTGGAGATCGGTTTTTTTATGGCAATCCTCTTGCATCCACCGGAAAGCATTCCCGAAAGGAATGGTTCGGTACGGCATGTTGCCCTTCAAATATTGCCAGGTTAATTGCCTCACTTGGCAGTTATGTTTATGGTCAGGAGGGGAACAAGATATATGTCAATTTATTTGTTGGAAGTGAAACAGTATTTCCCTTGCAAAAAGGTAGCATGGGTTTTTCAATGAAGACCAATTATCCCTGGAATGGTGATGTACAATGCAAAATCTCATTGCAGAAAAAAGAAAAGTCCATGATTGCGTTTCGTATTCCCGGATGGGCAAAGGATATTCCTTCTCCAGGTTCCTTGTATGCATTTTCCGAAAAGCAAGTAAGCATGCCCATCCTAACTGTCAATGGAGTTCAACAGGATTATGTTGAGCAAAATGGATATGCAACCATCGACAGGGAATGGGAAGATGGAGACCTCATAGAATTCAAGCTTTCAATGCCTATCCGCAAAATCCTGTCCAGGGACGAGCTGAGGCAGAACAAAGGTCGTATGGCATTGCAAAGAGGCCCTCTTGTTTATTGCGTAGAAGGTGCAGACAATGAAGGCAAGGCATGGAACATTACCGCTCCTTTGCAATCAACCTATACCACAGAAGATTTTTCAGTCCTGGATGAAAAAGTGGTGAGCATTGTATCCAATTTGCCCGTAGTGAAAATATCTGCAGACAGCAGTGCTGTTCAGACGGTTTTTCAGAAAGTCAGGGCTATTCCTTACTACACTTGGTGCAATAGGGGTAGCAATCCCATGCAGGTTTGGTTGCCTACTGCAGTAAAGGACATCAAAATAAATTACTAGCATCAATCCGGAACGGGCAAATCTTAATTCAACTAACTTTGAAAAAAAAGGATACATGAGCAAGGTTATCGTAGCAGGAGGTGGTGTAATCGGATTGTGCACGGCCTATTACCTGAACAAGGCAGGCCATGAAGTGACCCTGATTGACAAGGGAGACCTGAAACATGGTACATCCTTTGGCAACGCGGGATACATTTCCCCCAGTCATTTTATTCCGCTTGCCTCTCCTGGTATTGTAGCAAAGGGCCTCCAATGGATGCTGAGTTCCAGCTCGCCGTTTTACATCAAGCCAAGGCTGAACATGGATCTTATCCGTTGGGCACTGACTTTCTGGAAACGTTCCGGAAAGTCTACCATGGAAAGGAATATTCCCCATCTCAACAATATCCTGCACCTTAGCCGTGAACTTACGTCATCTATCCGCAATGAGTTGGGTAATCAATTCCGGATGGAGGAAAAGGGATGTTTCATGTTGTACAAAAGTGCTTTGACAGAAAAGCATGAGATTGAATTGGCAAAGGAGGCGGCTGCCTTGAACATTGAAACACGCATATTCAGTGCAAAAGAAATCCAGGACATGGAGCCCGAGGTGGAGGTCAATGTAAGGGGAGGGGTTTTGTATCCTATTGATGCCCATTTGCATCCCGGGGATTTGATGCAAACCATTTATGACCATTTGCAACAGTCTGGTGTGAAGTTTCACTTGGAAACTACGATTACTGGCTTTGAAAAACAAGGAAGAAAAGTAACCAAAGTATTGACAGATAAAGGAGATTTTACCGGAGACGAAATAGTTTTGGCCACAGGTTCATGGCTACCTGTAACCAGCAGGGATCTGGGCATAGATCTTCTTCTTCAGGCAGGCAAGGGATACAGCATGACTTTTGATGCAGTAGAAAAAAACCTTCATTATCCCGCAATCCTTGTTGACGACAGGGTTGCGATGACTCCAATGGGGGCCGATCTCAGGATGGGAGGAACCATGGAGATCAGTGGCATTGGTTCGCCCATGCTGATGAAAAGGGTTCAGGCAATTTTCAAGGCTGCAAAAAATTACTATCCTGACCTGCCTGTAACGTTTCCTGCCCAGGACAAGATTTGGTATGGACTGAGGCCGCTGAGCCCAGATGGTCTTCCATATATAGGCAGACATTCAACATATGACAACATTGTGATGGCAGGTGGCCATGCCATGCTGGGCCTCTCTCTTGCAGCGGCAACAGGGAAACTGGTGGAAGAAATTGTTGGTGGAGTCGAAACAAGTATTGACATCAGTGCATTCAATGTAGAGCGATAAAAATCAAATCAAGGATATGAAAAAATCAATGTTATTGTTTTCAATTGTCATTTCCATTGCCTCTGGTGCAATGTCACAAAGCCTCAACAAAATATGGGCTACCGATACTACCCTCAAAGTTCCAGAGTCGGTGCTGCTGGACAGCAAGAACCAACGTTTGTATGTCACCAATATCGATGGCAAGGGCCCTTGGGACAAGGATGGTAAAGGGTCCATTTCACTGTTGACCCTTTCAGGAAAAATCCTTAATCCAGATTGGATCAAAGGGTTGCATGCTCCCAAAGGCATGACCATGTTCAGTGATTTTTTGGTTGTAGCTGATGTTGATTCTGTTGTCATCATTGAGGTAACCAAGGCACAGATTGTGAAAAAGATCTTTGTTGAGGGTGCAAAAGCCTTGAATGATATTACGTCAGACAAACGCGGCAATATGTATGTGTCAGATTCCAAGACCCAAAAAATCCATTTTATTGATGTAGATAAACTGGAAGTGAGTTTGTTTGCTCAGGGTCTAAAAGGCGTAAATGGTTTGCATTATGTTGACAAGACATTGTACTTCACTGACGCAGGCGCGCTCTATAAGTTTGGAAAAGACAAATCAAAAATGCTCATTGCTGAAGGCATGGAA
>JBJOOI010000350.1:0-2900 GCA_046051375.1 Bacteroidota bacterium
GTTTGTGGAATTAGCAAAAAAAAGGCGGAGCATGCTCCGCCTTTTTCAACAATATCATGCAATCATTTGTGGTAAAACTTCTCATCAACAATGAAATCGTCTTCCCAACGCTGCACGGCAACCTGTTTGTATTGAACCCTACCAACACCTTTCAATGTAACGTCCATCCAGTTCTCTACCATGGTAATCCCATTTTCCTCATCTGCAGCAACAGCATCCACGCCCATGCCATGAAATTCCTCGATCATTCCAACGAAGGCCAGTTCCCTTTCCCTGTTGGCAGCCTTGCCCAGAGTCGGCTCGCCATGACCCAGATCAACCATTGAAACATTTTCTCCATAATATTTTTCAAATGCTTCTATCAACTGTCCTTTTGACATCATGTCGTAGATATCCTTGATTTTGTCTGTATAACTCATTTTGTTTGATATTTTGTACTGTAATTTACCGAAGGAGGCTGAACAATGTTTAAACTTTGGTTAGAAAAATAAGCAATTACGTATTAATACTTATGATATTCAGTACTAGTTTACATTCCTGATCACATACCAGGTATAGCCACCCCCAGGTATGCTTACCTCCAATTTCATGTTGTCTTTGCCATCCAGCAAAATTTGCCGATGGGTCTTGTCTTTTTCAAAAACAAATGCCTTTGATTTGAGGCCGGTATAATACAGTGGGATGGAAAGCTGGCGATTGATGGTTTCTCCAGTTGGATTGAAAAGCAAAACAAATGCCCTGTCTTTCAAGGTAGGGCTTACATGCATAAAGCCATCCCAATCCCGACCATCTGCCCTTCTCAGATGCACAATGGGTGCATTCAGGATGTCGCGGTACTTTTTATACCAGGAGACTGTGTTGGAAACAAGTGCCTTGGTTGTGGTGGTATCGTAAAGCCTGGGGCCTCTGTAACAGGCTTGTACGCCTGCACCATAATACTGGACCATCAGCATTTCATAGTCCTTGAGGTGGTCTTTGAGTGGCTCCAAAACAGCCTCGGGTCCGCCGCCCTGGTAACGGGTAAGCGGCACAAATCCCCAGCTCATGGAAGGCAGTTTTTCAAATGTGCCATCGTGAATGTTCTGCCTGTTCAAGATCTTTTGCTGATCGCGTGAAAGGGAAAAATTGACTTCCCTGTATCCAATCCCAATCTTGTGGGTACCATCCAGAAAATACCAATCAGGGGCATTGACGTAAACACCATGCTCATTGCACCAGCGGTACAATTCTTTTTGCAATTCCATTTGCCTCCACTGAGAATCATCCAACCCCTTGTGACCTGGGTGAACAGTTGAAGCACATACATCGCCGGGATATGGACCATCATTTTCAAACAGATCAAACCCTGTTTTGGTGATGAAGTATTTCAGGTTGTTGATATATGCCAAACCCCATTGGCTTCCCATGCATGGGGCATTTCCAAAGAATGCGCCACCGGGTTTGCCTGTCTTGGGATCTATCACATCGGTTTCGTCATTGATCCTTCGACTGCTGAACAAGGAATAACTGCCTACAAGGATGCCCTTGCTGTGGGCATAATCCGTCAGTTTTTTCCATCGGGCAACGTTTGCAGCACTGGTGTCTTCCATGTTGCAATGGCTGCCAAAGCTGAGTATCAGGGCCTCGTAACCGGTTGCTGCACACTGGTCCACAGCTGTAATCACCTGTTCATCATTGCGGCTGACCAAATGCATGAAAATAGGATTCTGGGTTGTCCATGGCGCAACGGTCGCATACATGCGCTGGATCATCATCCCCCTTCTTTCACGGTCATAGCTGTCCATCAACAACTCATGTGTTCTGGGCGATTTGATGGTTTCACCAGGAGCAAGTGCAACGGCCTTCACCTTTTCAGGATAAACTTCCAATACGCAGGGTGTCTGATAATTGTAATTGACCTGTGAGGTATAAGATGAATCTGTCACCCAATGGGTGGTCTGGTCGCTGATATCATAACGCATGGCATTGTTGAATGCATAATTGGTTTCAACATAGATGCCATGTTGTTTTTTCATTTGTTCTGGGGATCCCACCACTGCACTCTCCTCTTCAACAAGTCCAAGCGACTCATTGACAATCCTGTTCACGACGATGTTGTTACTGCTCTTGTTGATGAGCTCCACCCACTTAACAATAAGGGGAATACCATCGTACAGCTCATAATGAACCACAACCGCAAGGTCTTTGAGTGAGGGAACTGCAGACCTGAAGCTGACGGCCAATGACTTTCCTGTTGCTTGTTTGTTGATAGATGCCCAGGTTGTTCTCTTCCAGTTGATGAAAGGTTTGATGTCTGTGACAGCATATCCATCAAAAATAAAGTCCTCAGTTCCGGCCTTGAAACCCTTCATCCATTCCTGTTGCAGGTATGCTTTTTCCTGTTGGCCAACCACTCCACCCACATTGTATTCCTTTCCATCAATGATGAGCTTGGCCTCAGGCCTGATGGCTCGAAGCAATTGCTGTCCGGTAGCCATGTTCTGAAAATCATAACAGGCAAAATTGGGAGAAACCTTAAAACTTCTGCGCACAAGACCATTGTATAAAACGAGATCACCTTCCTTCTCCCTTTGGTAAACATTGGCTTTTGAATTGATGGGTTTCACCAACCAATCTTCAGGAACAGTCTGGTCAAAACGGTTGTCCCATTTCAATGTTTGTGTATGCGCAAACTGAAAACCCAACAAAGAGCTTATAAAAAAAACCAGGTATCTCATCATACCTTAAATCTAAAGGATTTTTTTTATTGCCGCGGACAGAAACTTTTCTGGATGTACCATGGCTTCTTCTTTTGAACCCGACAGTGCAGTGAGTGTAACAAGCCTGTCTACCCCCAATGCATTCAGGTCTTTGATGGGCATGGAGCTGTCTCCACAGATGGCATAGAGTTTGGTGCCATG
>JBJOOI010000351.1:0-3109 GCA_046051375.1 Bacteroidota bacterium
GACATGTCTCCCTACCGGGATTGGGTCATCAATGCCTTCAACATCAACATGCCTTACAATACGTTCATCCACCAGCAATTGGCTGGAGACCTGTTGCCCAACCCAACGCGTGACATGTTGATTGCCACTGCCTTCAACAGGAACCACCAGCAGAACATGGAAGGCGGCATTGTTGAATTAGAATACCAGACCGAATATGTGATGGACCGCACCAATACCATGGGTGATGCATTCATGGCCCTTTCTGTTGGATGCGCCCGTTGCCATGACCACAAGTATGATCCGGTTTCGCAGAAGAACTATTACGAGATGTTCAGCTTTTTCAACAATGTGGCTGAAGCAGGACAAATTGCATGGAATGATGATTTGCCAACGCCTACCTTGTTGTTGCCCACTGAGCAGCAGGAGCAAATTATTCTTGCCATGAAAGGAAAAATTGCTGAAGCAGAAAAGCAAACATCCTTGGAAAAAGCCAATGCTGTTGACGGTTTCAATACATGGATCAACAATGGATCCTACCAGTCGCTTGCCCAAGAGGCCATCCCTCAAAAAGGATTGAATGCATTTTTTGAACTGGACGGCAACCTGGTCAACAAAATGGATACAGCACAGAAAGGAGAAATGAAGCATGAAGCTGGTGCAGGAGGTGATAAACCTGTATTCAGCGCTGGACGTGGCGCACAGGTGATTGCACTCAATGGAGATGTATACCTTGACCTCAGCCCCACTGGGGTTTTCAGCAGTGCAGAACCTTTCACGGTTGGAATGTGGGTCTGGATTCCCAAAGACATGAAAGAAGGGGTCATCTTCCACAAAAATGAAGGAGAGCGCTTGTACAATTTCAAAGGTTTCCATGTATACCTCAAAAACAATCGCCTTGAAATACTGATGGCCCATAGTGCGCCATCCAATGCCATCATCAAACTATCTGAGACGGAAGTGCCGCGTGAAAAATGGATTCAACTCAGCCTCACCTATGATGGATCTTCAAAGGCATCCGGATTCAACCTTCACCAGAACGGAGAGCAGCTGCCCATGACGGTGGTCATCGATAAACTCTACAAGGATATCTTGTTCAACAGAAAAAAAGAGCCGGGACTGCAAATTGGCGGATGGTGGCGTGGCGTGGGTTTCAAGGGAGGAAGGGTCGATGATGTGGCCGTTTACAACAGGCTCCTGACAAGTTTTGAGTTGGGGATATTGGCCAACAAAAACAGTTGGGCCCAGTTAAAAGGAAAAACAAAAGAACAGCTCAGCACAACAGAAAAGGAATTGTTGGCCGAATATTATACCATGGCTGTAGCACCCTCGGTGCAAGCTTCACTGGAAGAATTGAAAAAATTGCGTAGAAGCCTCAATGATTCAGTAGCAAAAATCAAGCAGATCATGGTGATGGAGGAGATGGCTGTTCCCAAAAAAACAACCATCCTGAACCGTGGACAATACGACCAGCCGGGCCCCCAGGTATTTCCCAATACTCCTTCCGAGATACTGGCCTTCCCGGCTTCCTATCCCAGGAACAGGCTGGGCCTTGCGAAATGGCTGACCAACGAAAACCATCCCCTTACTTCAAGGGTGGTGGTGAACAGGTTATGGCAGCAATTCTTTGGGGTTGGTATTGTAAAAACCAGCGAAGATTTTGGCAACCAGGGAGAGCTTCCGAGCAACCCTGCCCTGCTGGACTGGCTTGCAGTGGAGCTGCAGGAATCTGGTTGGGACCTGAAAAAAATGGTCAAACTCCTGGTCATGTCTTCTACTTACAGGCAGGATTCTTATGCGTCGCCTTCGTTGAGAGAACTCGATCCTGAGAACAGGCTCCTGGCCAGAGGCCCCGCCAACCGGCTTACTGCAGAGATGATGCGCGACAATGTGCTGACAGCAAGCGGGCTGATCAATAAAAAAATTGGAGGGCCCAGCATCAAGCCTTACCAACCTGCAGGATTGTGGGAGATCAACAGTTCCACTTATGTGGCGGACAGCACTGATGCCGTGTACAGAAGAAGTCTATATATCATCGCGAAAAGGACAGTTCCCAACCCCACCATGGCCACTTTTGATGCATCGGAAAGAAGCTCTTGCTTGTCTCGCAGGCAGAAGACCAATACACCCCTTCAATCCCTGGTCCTGTTGAACGACCCTACCTACATTGAAGCATCAAAAGTGTTGGGTGAGGCCATGAGCAAGGAATCGGACCAGGACATCGCCATCACAACAACATACCGAAAACTTACGGGAAAATACCCTTCAGCCAAAGAGCTGAACATCCTGAAAGCCTTGTACAAACAGGAGTTGGACAAGTTCAGGATGAACCCTGAAAAGACAAAGGGCTGGTTGTCTGCGGGGTTGTATAAAGTCAATGCCCAGGCTGACAAGGCACTGGTTGCAGCGAATGCCGTAGTCGCCAGCACGATCATGAATTCTGATGCTTCAATAACCAAACGATAAACCCATGGGCCATCATCACACAGAAAAAAGACTTGGTGCAGCAGACCTGAAGGGGCTTTATCAGAACATTGACCGCAGAAATTTTTTGAACAAGACCGCCATGGGCTTGGGTGCCGTTGCGCTTCAGCAGCTCATCTCCCCATTGAGTACTGTCGGTGCTACAATGGAAGACCGGATCATGTCTGCCTTACCCACCATTGCCCCAAAAGCAAAAAGGGTGGTATTTCTTTTCATGGCGGGCGGACCTTCCCAGTTTGAAACCTTTGACTACAAGCCCAAACTCCGCGATCTTTTTGGCACCGAACTCCCTGACTCCATCCGCAAGGGCCAAAGGCTGACAGGCATGAGTGCCAACCAGTCTTCCCTGCCCGTTGTACCCTCTTTTTACGATTTCAAACAACATGGAAAAAGTGGCACCTGGGTCAGTAAGTAGTGGACGAACTTTGCCTGATCAAGTCGATGTATACAGAACAGATCAACCATGACCCTGCCATCACTTTTTTCCAGACAGGACATCAACTTCCAGGAAGACCATCCATCGGTTCCTGGCTGAGTTATGGACTTGGATCTGAAAACAAGAACCTGCCGGCATTCATCGTGCTGATTTCAAAAAATGCGTCCAAAGACCAGCCGCTCTATGCAAGGCTTTGGGGAAATGGTTTTC
>JBJOOI010000352.1:0-2847 GCA_046051375.1 Bacteroidota bacterium
CGCGATGGTTCATCTGTATTTGGTGCAAACTACCAATGGGGTTATTTCCCATCAGTGGGTGCAGCCTGGAGAATCAGCAATGAGAAATTTATGGAGACCCAGAATATATTCAGTGACCTGAAACTCCGTGCGAGTTATGGAGTTACCGGAAACTCTGAAGGTATCGGACCATTCAACTCGAAACTGGTGTATGGTATTACTGGAACCTATTACAACAATGGTATTTTAGACAATGCGTATGGGCCATTGCAGGGTGCCAATCCGGATCTCCGTTGGGAAAAAACATCCCTTTCAAACCTTGGTCTTGATTTCTCTATTTTTAAAGGAATCCTGAGTGGCTCGATTGATGTGTATGAGAAGTTGACCAATGATATGTTGTTTCAATATGCCGTTAGTCCTGCATTGGTCCCTGGAGGACGCATCTGGGCCAATGGTGGTTCTATCAGCAACAGAGGGGTGGAATTGATGTTGAATTCAACCATTGTTCAAACCAAGAATTTCAGTTGGTCAACCACGTTGAACCTTGCGAACAACAGGAATGAAATCACAAGCCTCACCAACCCATATTCTACCGGTGATTCAATTCTTTATGTTGGCCCAAGGGGTGCAGGGCAAACTGGTGCAACGCTTCAGATCTTGAAAACCGGCAAGCCATTGGGTCAATTCTTCTCATTTATCTACGAAGGAAAGAACACTGCAGGACTTTCCCAGTTCAGAAAGAAAGATGGTACCATTACCACCGCTCCGCTTAACGGGACTGATTATTTCTACATAGGAAATGCACAGCCCAAGATTCTTGCAGGCTTGAACAACAACTTCAAGTACAAGAAGTTTGACCTCAACTTCTTCTTCAGGGGTGTGTTTGGTGCAAAGATTTTCAATGCAACCCGCGGAAACCTTTCTTATACGCCCAATGCTACTGTTAGCAATCTATCAGCCTTGGTTACTGCTGATGACAAGGTGGGAGATGCTCGCAACAGCTTTTTCTCAACCCGTTATGTGGAAAGCGGAAATTATATCCGTTTAGACAACGCAACTTTGGGATACAATATTGATTCCAAAATCAAAGGAATCAAATCAGTCAGGGTATATGTTACAGGCGACAATCTCCTTACATTTACCAAATATACCGGCATTGATCCTGAGATCAACCAGGGAGGAGTTGCACCTGGTGTAGACAACAATAATTTCTATCCCAAGACAACGGTCTTGATGTTTGGTCTGAATGTATCATTCTAACATGCTCAACTGATAAAATAAATCTACAAATTAATCAAGATGAAAAGAATAATGCAAATCACAATGGGCCTGATGACCACAATTGTGGTACTGAGCTCTTGTCACAAGCTGGACGTTCCAGTAGTTTCTGCGCTCACGCCTGAGGTTTTCCCAACTTCTCAATCACAGTTCAATGCTGTTATGGGACCCATTTACACCCAGTTGCGTTCAGATTTTTCAATAGGTTACTGGCAGGTTCAAAGCCATACAACAGATGAATCTGTTCAGCCTGCTTATGGTGGTAACTGGTTTGATGGTGGTCGATTCATGGAGTTGCACTACCATACATATAACAAGGACAACCCTTTGTTGAACGGCAATTGGAACTATTTTTCCAATATGATTGGTATCAGCAACCAGATCCTCTTTATCCTTCGCGATGCTCCTGAGGGGCAGGCAAAAAGGCAGAGTATTGCAGAGATGAGAACCATGCGTGCATTTGCGTATTGGGGAATGATGGACTTGTTCGGAAATGTTCCGATCGACACCGTGTATGGTTCAAAAGAACTGCAAACCAACTCCGAAAGGGCCGTTGTTTTTTCTTTTATAGAATCTGAATTAAAGGCTTCAATTCCCAATTTGAGTACTGCAGGCGGTGCAGTGATGTATGGCAAGCCCAACCAGTATGTTGCCCAAACACTGTTGGCCAAGTTATATCTCAACGCCGTTGTGTACACAGGATCTCCCAGGTGGAACGAAGCCATTGCTGCTTGTGATGCCGTTCTCACAGCAGGTGGGGGTAGCCTTTATGCCTTTGAACCACGTGCTTCATACCTGAGAATGTTCTATCCGCAAAACGGTCCAGCCAACAAGGAAATCATTTTTGCGATTCCTTATGATGCATCTACTTCCAATGGTTACCAATTCCATGCGCGTTATGACCTGAACAGGAACCTCGGAATTCGATATCTGTATTCAGGTTCAACCCCTGGTACCAATGTGAATCCAATCATCAATCAAACAACTGGAGGTGGATTGGTGCACAACAAACCCAGCGGGCCAAGGATGACCTGGCCAGAATTCTTTGCCAACTTCAACGATCCTAATGATATCCGCAATCAACAATGGTTGAGTGGAAAACAGTTTTGGGCGGATGGAAGCCCCATCATGGTGCGTACTACAAAGAAAGGATATGATCAATTTTATTCAGCTGCAGATGGCGGGGCTTCAGTGACCTACCATCTTGAACTCTCTGCTGGTCCGGCTTTGAGACAAAATCCTGCTACTTTTGATTGTGGTAATGATGAAATTGCCTGGAACATGGGAACAAGGAATATCAAGTTTTTCCCAGATTTCACCAATCCTACCAGCCGCAACCAAAACAATGATGTGCCCATTTTCCGCTATTCAGACGTGGTGCTGATGAAAGCTGAGGCCATTCTCAGGGGTGGAACTGCTACAGGTGGTCAAACAGCATTGGGTTTGGTCAATTCACTCAGGGCCAACAGGACTACTTCAGCTCCATGGACAGCGGTTACCCTTGATAATATCTATGCCGAGCGTGCAAGAGAATTGGCTTGGGAAACCTGGAGGAGGAACGATGCGATTCGTTTTGGAAAATATGAAGAC
>JBJOOI010000353.1:0-2835 GCA_046051375.1 Bacteroidota bacterium
TGCCAACTCACTTTTCCATGGGGCACTTGTTTTTTCCTGAGTTCGTCAGCCACGTGCATCAGGCTGGTCAATGGGGCTTCCTTGAACAGGAACAATCCCTCTTCCGCTGTCAAAAACTCAAGGTTCAATGCCTTTTGGTACAATCCATTGAGATCATTCATGTAATTCATTATCAAGGCAACAAAGTTAGGGCAACAATGGTTTAAATTCGCAGTAAATGAGGTGTATCAGGCACATATATGTTTTGATAATCCTGGCTTTTCCTCCATTGTACGGAAATTCACAGGAGTTATTTGTTGAACCACCATCAACCTTTATCTCTTCATTTTCCTTCAGGATGTTGAATGGCGGGGTTATTTTGGTAAGGGCTGGCGTGAATGATTATGCTGATAGCCTTAGTTTCATCCTGGACACGGGCAGTGGTGGAATCTCCCTTGATTCAGCTACTGTCGAAGACCTGGGCATACCCATCACCCCATCAGAAAAAACAATCAAAGGCATTGGCGGGGTGCGCAAGGTTTCTTTTTTAAACAATGCAAGGCTGAGGCTGCCTGGTTTGACAGTCGATAGTCTCAACTTTCATGTCAATGATTACAGCATCCTGACCAGTGTCTACGGAATCAAGATTGACGGCATCATTGGCTACAGTTTTTTTAGCCGCTTTATCGTCAACATCAATTACGATTTCCTTCAGATCAATGTTTTTTCAAAAGGAGAATACAAGTATCCTTCATCTGGGTATATGATGTATCCCATGTTCACGGCCCTTCCCATGCAATCGCTTGAATTTACCGAAAGCCGCAGGCTTGTGCAGCGGTTTTACCTTGATACGGGGGCAGGATTGAATTTCCTTTTGTCAGAAAGCTATCTCAACGACAGCGCTGTCCTGAAAAAAAGACGCAAGCCGCCGGTAGTTACCCAAGCCGAAGGTGTTGGAGGGAAGATGAGCATGCGCCTGACCACTATCAAGCAACTGAAAGTGGGTCCTTACCGGTTCAGGTGGGTGCCAACCTTTCTGTTCAGGGACGAGTACAATGTTACCAATTATCCTTTTGTGGGCGGTTTGTTGGGGAATGATATCCTCCGCAGGTTCAACATCACCTTCGATTATGCCAAGCAGCAGGTGCATATCGTGCCCAACCTCCATTTCAAAGATGAGTTTGATTATGCCTACAGCGGTCTTTCCATCTATTTTATTGATGAAAAAATTGTGGTAGACGATGTGGTGCCTGAATCGCCTGCTGAAAAGGCAGGGTTTAAAAAAGAGGACATCATTGTTGCCATCAACAACAATACCAGCAATAACATACTGGCATATAAAACGATCATGCAGACGCTTGGTCAAAAGCATAAGTTTTTGGTCATCAGGGATGGCACGCCCTTGATGCTCTCCATGAAGCCAAGAAGTATATTGTAAGGTATTGATTACATTTGCGTTATGGTGAAGTTCGAAAGATTCATGCTAGACAACGGGCTGAAGGTTTTGGTGCATATCGACCAAAGCACGCCCATGGCCGTAGTGAACGTATTGTACGATGTAGGCGCAAGGGATGAGGATGCCCAACAAACAGGTTTTGCTCATTTGTTTGAGCACCTGATGTTTGGCGGATCAGTAAACATTCCGGACTATGATGACCCCTTGCAGGTTGCCGGTGGAGAGAACAATGCCTATACCACCAATGACCTTACCAACTATTACTGTCAACTTCCTTCCGAAAACCTGGAGACGGCTTTTTGGCTGGAGAGCGACCGCATGCTCAGCCTTGCTTTCAGCAAGAAAAGCCTGGACGTGCAGCGAAAGGTGGTCTGCGAGGAGTTCAAGGAGCATTATATCAACAAGCCCTATGGCGATGTCTGGCATATCATGCGCGAACTGGCTTTCAAACAACATCCCTACCGCTGGATGACCATCGGCAAGGAATTGGCCCATGTGGAGAATGCACAGCTTGAAGATGTAAAACGGTTTTTCTTCAAACACTATACACCATCCAACGCCATTCTTGTGGTCGCAGGAAATGTATCGGTTGAACAGGTCAGGGAGTTGGCCGAGAAATGGTTTGGTGACATCCCTTCGGGAGAAAAATACAACCGCAGTCTTCCGGTAGAACCCGAGCAAAATGAAGAAAGGCGCATGACCGTTCACCGCAAAGTGCCTGCTGATGCGATCTACAAGACCTGGCACATGTGCAGCCGTTTGGATGATGATTATTATGCAACAGATTTATTGACGGATATCCTGGGAGGCGGCGCTTCTTCAAGGCTTTACCAATCGCTGGTGAAAGAACAACAATTGTTTACAGGCATCAACTGCTATCATTTTGGTAGCCTGGACGCAGGATTGCTGGCCATTGACGGACAGTTGGTCAAAGGTGTAGACATCAAAAAAGCAGAAGACGCGATTGAAGCCGAACTGGACAAGATCAGGCAAGAGCTGGTTGATGTTCGCGAGCTGCAAAAGGTCCAGAACAAAACTGAAAGTGTGATGGCTTTTGAAGACATGAGTGTGATGAACAGGGCCGGTAGTCTTGCGTTCTATGAATTGCTGGGCGATGGCGAACTGATGAACACTGAGTTCAAAAAATACCAGGAAGTTACCGTGCATGATCTCAAACGCATTGCCAACCAAGTGATGCGGCCCTCCAACAGCAATACCCTTTGGTACCTTGCTGAGAATTAGAACATAAACCATTCAAATCATTCCATGCCAGACAGAAGCAAAGCGCCCCATATAAAGGATGCCATTGAGTATGCCATCGCACTAAAGAAACCAGAAATCTTCACCTTGGATAATGGTGTTAAGGTGTACAATGTGAATGCAGGAACTGAAGAGGTTGT
>JBJOOI010000354.1:0-2827 GCA_046051375.1 Bacteroidota bacterium
AGGAAATGGACCTTCATCAAAGGTACCCAAGTTCAGTTTTTACTGGATATACGTGATTGCAGCGGTCATGTTGATCGGCTATCAGGTGATGCGGGGCGTAAACCCGGATGCCCGTAACATCACAGAGTTGGAGTTCAAGCAGAAAATGCTTGTCAATAACGATGTTCAGAAGTTGGAGCCTGTCAAGAACAAGGGTGTGATCAGGGTTTATATCAAAAAAGACAGTCTTGCCAAGCCCGCTTACCAGGAATTGTTGGGCGATAAGTTGAAATATGCCCAAGCCTCTAAGGGGCCGCATTTTCAGTTCAGCTACTCAAAAGTAGACGACTACCAGGAAAACCTGGACAAATATTTTACTGCCAATCCCCAGGTGGATCCTGTTCCTGTTGATCCTGTT
This sequence comes from Bacteroidota bacterium, assembly GCA_046051375.1. Taxonomy (GTDB): domain Bacteria; phylum Bacteroidota; class Bacteroidia; order Chitinophagales; family Chitinophagaceae; genus Pollutibacter. The sequence continues at coordinate 398 of JBJOOI010000354.1, forward strand.
AGCGATCCGGAATTCTTTGGACCATTGCTCAATGTATTGTTCCCATTGCTCATGTTTGGACTGCTTTTTGTGTTGATGATGCGGAAAATGGGTGGCGGTGCTGGCGGCGGCGGTGGCGGCGGTGGCATTTTCAATATTGGCAAATCCAAAGCCCAGTTGTTTGACAAGGGCACCAAGGTCAACATCACCTTCCAGGATGTAGCAGGACTGGATGAGGCCAAGCAGGAAGTAATGGAAATTGTTGATTTCCTGAAACATCCCAAAAAATATACAGCCCTTGGAGGAAAAATCCCGAAAGGAGCCTTGCTTGTGGGCCCTCCAGGTACAGGTAAAACATTGTTGGCAAAAGCCATGGCCGGTGAGGCACAGGTGCCATTTTTCTCCATGTCTGGCTCTGATTTTGTAGAGATGTTTGTGGGTGTTGGCGCCAGCAGGGTGCGTGACCTTTTCAAGCAGGCCAGGGAAAAAGCTCCCTGTATCATCTTCATTGACGAGATCGATGCCATTGGTCGTGCCCGTGGAAAGAACATGATGATGAGCAATGATGAGCGTGAAAATACACTCAACCAACTCCTCGTCGAAATGGATGGTTTTGGCGGAGACAGCGGAATTATCATTCTCGCTGCAACCAATCGTCCTGATGTATTGGATAGCGCCTTGTTAAGGCCAGGCAGGTTTGACAGGCAGATCAGCATCGACAAGCCTGATGTCAAGGGCCGTGAAACCATTTTCCTTGTGCACCTCAAACCCATCAAGCATTCAGAAAAACTGGATATCCACAAACTAGCCGAGCAGACCCCCGGATTTGCAGGTGCTGACATTGCGAATGTATGCAATGAAGCGGCCCTTATCGCCGCCAGGAAAGGCAAGGAGCAGGTAGACATGGATGATTTCCAGGATGCGATTGACAGGGTGATTGGAGGATTGGAGAAAAAGAACAAAATCATTCTTCCTGAAGAAAAGAAAATCATTGCCTATCATGAGGCTGGCCATGCTGTTTGTGGATGGTTCCTCGAGCATGCTTATCCTTTGTTGAAAGTGACCATTGTTCCCCGTGGCGTAGCTGCACTGGGGTATGCACAATACACACCCAAAGAACAGTATCTCTACAATACAGAGCAATTGACCGATCAGATGTGCATGACTCTCGGTGGCAGGGCCAGCGAACAAATCTTCTTCGGTAAAATCTCTACTGGTGCGCAAAATGATTTGCAGCAGGTAACCAAAATGTCTTACGCAATGGTTACTGTTTACGGCATGAGTGACAAGGTCGGCAATGTGAGTTTTTATGACCCTGCACAGGAAAGCACTTTCACCAAGCCATACAGCGAGGAGACTGGGAAAATCATTGATAGTGAGGTTAGGGTTCTGGTGGATCAGGCCTACAAACGCACTATCGAGTTGCTGACTGAAAAGAAGGCAGAGGTAGAGAAGATTGCCTTGGCCTTGTTGGATCGTGAAGTGCTTCACCAGCAGGACGTGGAAGACCTGATTGGCAAACGCCCATACGAGGAGAAGAAAATATTTGCAATTGAAACGGAACCCGTGGTAGAAGAGCAGCCTGTTGCTGAGGTCATCGAATCATCAACCCCCGAAGTCGATTCAACTGAGAAGGGGACAGAAGGAGAACAAAATCCTGCATAAGCATGGAGGCATCTACTGGGAAAGAAGGCATACTGAAGAATATCCGGAAAGCGCTGACGCAATCAGTGGATCAGCCTTTCCCTGGAATAGAAAAGATCAATTTTGCTTTTGAGAAGACAGATGAGGATCTTTCAGTTTTGTTTGCGGAGAAATTCAGTTCACTGCTTGGTAAATTTTCTTTTTGTGCCAATGAGGAGGACCTGGTCAACCAGATCAGGCAGCTTGTTTACGACAGGGGATGGGATGAGATTCATTGCGCAGATGAGAACATCAAATCCGCTTTGTCATCATTTGGTTTTCCTGCATTTTCCGAAAAGTCGCTGGGCGATTCAGATGTTTCCATCACCAAATGTGAAGTACTGGTGGCGCGAACCGGTTCCATGGTGCTCAGCAGTACGGAGTCTTCCGGAAGGCTGACCAGTGTATATGCACCCGTACACATCTGTATCGCCAAGGTCAGTCAGCTTGTGTATGATATCAAAGATGCCCTTGTGCTCATGCAAAAAAAATACGGCGATCAACTGCCATCAATGATTTCTTTTGCCACAGGACCCAGCCGTACCGCAGATATTGAAAAAACCCTTGTTGTGGGCGTTCATGGCCCCAAAGAGGTATTTTGCTTTCTGCTGGATAAATAGCCGCTTAACACAATTCCCAATAAGCAGTATCTTTGGCCATGCAAATTCCTGCAGGAAAAAAAGTTTATTTTCTTTCCGATTTTCATCTCGGTGTTCCTGACCATGCGTCCAGCCTTGTCAGGGAGAAAAAAATTGTTGCCTTTCTTGA
>JBJOOI010000355.1:0-2823 GCA_046051375.1 Bacteroidota bacterium
GCGCTGGCCGAGAAGCTCAACCAGATCCTCGACAGCGACGCCGAGCGTTACGGCGGCACCGGCTACAGCAAGCAGGATCGCGCGACGGCCGATGCGCACCCGAGCCACGGCTATCCGTTCCGGTTGCGGCTCGACCTCCCGCCGCTGGCCGCACTCTTCTTCCGCCTCGAACGCTGAGCGGCCGTTACCGATGGATGAAGCGCCCTACCAATTCATTGTCAGCCACAAGGACAGTGACCTGAAACGCTTGCTGGCCTTCAAACACAGGACTTTTAACGCAACAGACCTGCTACATTTTATCAGGGTATTGAATTATCATTATACTACCGGATACAAACTGTTGAAGGGGCAGGAACCAAGCCTGGAGCGCGCCTTTACCCATGGAATGCAAAAAAATGATCCAGACATGGGAAATGGTTTGAAGGCATTTCATCGCTATTTTTTTTCACTGGACGATAGTCCTGAAAGAACGAAAAAACATATCTCTACGCCCGATAACAATTCTTCCTGCAAACGCCTCAACATGTACCTCCGCTGGATGGTGAGAAAAGATGCAGCAGGAGTTGATTTTGGTATTTGGAAAAACATCAGGATGAGCCAGCTTGTTTGCCCGATGGATGTGCATGTGCAAAGGGTTGCCTGCAGGCTCAACCTCATTGACGAAGAAAAGTCGGACTGGAAAACCGCCATCGCCCTTACAGCAGTGCTCAAACAATTTGACCCCAAAGATCCGGTGAAATATGATTTGGCTTTGTTTGGGTTGGGAGTTGGGGGTTAGGAGTTCTGGGTTGTGAGTTGTGCGTTCTGGGTTGTGAAATATTTCTTAAACCTTATAAACGCATCTCGCATCTGCAACCGCTTCAACCAGCCATAGGTGACCCAGCCTCCGGTTTACCAATCTTTGGGTGGCTGGCAAGTTTAACTTCTTTGGCACGCCTCGTTTCTTTAATCCCTATGCCTTCCGAAGACAACTCCACAGTCCGAATGAATCTCACACTCCTTTAACGTGCTTCGCATCTTAAGCTTCATCAAGAATTTCCAACAATGGAGTGAAAAATCACATTATAGTCCGTTTTTTCAACATTTCTTGGTTTCAATTAGCATGTAATTTCATTGAATAGATTTCTTAAAAAGAAATTTATTTCTAAATAAGAATTTAATTAATTTTGATGGTTATCATTGCTTGGAACAGGATTTCAGCCTTTTGCAAACAGCACCCTAAAGCATCTGAGCCATTGCTGAGATGGTATTTGATTGCTTTAAAGGCGGATTGGTCGAGCGCTCATGGATTGGTGAGTGATTTCGGATTTGTGGATTCGCTCGGAAACGACAGGTTTGTCTTTAACATCAAGGGCAATGATTACAGGCTGATTGCGATGATACACTTCAACAGAAGAACGGTGTACATCCGATTTATTGGCACCCATCGGGAATATGAACAAATTGACTGCTCAACCATTTGAATATGATAGATAAAATCAGGACACAGGAGCAATATGAGGCAATCATGAAAATGATTGAAAAATATATCCATAAAGCAACCAAACTGGGAGGATTCCATGCACTGAGTAAACAAGATGAAAAGGAGTTGAATCGACTGACCTTGCTGGCCAATGATTATGAGAAAAAATACATGCTCCCTGGCGCATTCCATGTTTCACTGAACCTGATCATCCAAAACAGGTTAGCAGAAATGAACATCACTCAATCCAAATTATCTGAAATCATCAATACAACTGCCTCGAAAGTATCTAAAATTTTGTCCGGTAAACAAGAGCCGGATGCCCATTTCTTGAAGGCCATCCATGAAAAACTTGGAATCGATGGGAATGTGCTTTTGGAAGCGATATAGGTGTTGTTGAATTCAACTCCCTCCATTTAATTATCTTTGCGGCTTCAAGCAACAAGAAAATGTCACAACAGCACCTTTCAGAGCAAGAGATCATCAGAAGAGACAAGCTTACAGCGCTGCAGAACCTGGGAATTGACCCCTATCCTGCGCCTTCATTTCCGGTAAATACAAGCTCAAGCGATATCAAACAACGTTACCTTGGAGAAGAGAACAAGGCTGACTTTTCTGACGTTTGCCTGGCTGGTCGTTTGATGGGTATTCGGGACATGGGAAAAGCCAGTTTTGCGGTTTTACAAGACCATGCTGGTAAAATTCAAGTGTATGTGAAGCGGGATGAAATTTGTCCTACAGATGACAAAACACTCTATGACCAGGTTTGGAAAACATTGGATATTGGCGATATTGTTGGTGTGAAGGGACATGTGTTCACCACCAAGACCGGTGAAACTTCTGTACATGTGAACAGCCTCACACTGCTGAGCAAATCACTCAAACCCCTTCCCATTGTAAAAGAAAAAGAAGGCGAAACCTTTGATGCGGTTACCGATCCGGAGTTTCGTTACAGGCAGCGTTATGCTGACCTAATCATCAATCCGCAAGTAAAAGAGACCTTTCTGAAGAGATCTAGACTGATCAATTCAATCAAGGAATTCCTGAACGAAAGGGGTGCGATTGAAGTGGATACACCGGTTTTGCAAAGCATCCCTGGTGGTGCCTCTGCCAGGCCATTTACTACGCACCACAATGCCCTAGACATCCCCATGTATCTGCGCATTGCCAATGAACTGTACCTGAAAAGGCTGATCGTGGGCGGATTTGAGTGGGTATATGAGTTTTCAAGGAATTTCAGGAACGAGGGAATGGACCGCACACACAATCCTGAGTTCACTGTACTTGAATTTTACACTGCATACAAGGATTATTTGTGGATGATGGATACAACGGAGCAACTGCTTGAAAAAGCGGCCATT
>JBJOOI010000356.1:0-2820 GCA_046051375.1 Bacteroidota bacterium
TGTTTCGATAAACTTCAGTTCTTTCTCCCTGGTTCAGCAAATAGGCTTCAGTTCCCAACTCAATGATGCTGTTCCTGTTTTGAGAAAAATTACCTGATGTTGACCACTTGAAATTTTTGGTTTGAATATTTTTGGTTGTCAATTCTAACTCAACACCTGTATTTCTCAAGCTTCCTATATTGTTCCAGAATTGTGGTACACCAACAAATGCCATGGCTGATTGCTGGAGAAGGAGCTTGTCTGTTTTTGATTTGTAAGCATCCAGCGTAATACCAATCCTGCCATTGAACAATGATGCGTCCAGTCCAAAATTGGTTTGATAGGTGCTCTCCCATGTGATATTAGGATTGGAGATGATTGTGGATGAGTTGACCAATCCAGGGAATGAAGTTCCAGTACCTGAACCCAGGGAATAGTTGGCACCATACATCAGATCCAGGAATGCAAAATCTGAAATGCGGTTGTTACCAGAGATGCCATAACTACCCCTGAACTTGAGGGTTGAAAGCCAATCGATGTTGGAGAGGAATTTTTCTTTGGTGGCAACCCATCCCAATGAAATGGATGGAAATGTACCCCATTTGTTTCCTGGTCCGAAATAGGAACTACCATCAGCCCGGAAGCTTGCGGAAAGCAAATACCTGTCGTTGTAGCTGTAATTTATACGCCCCAGATAAGACAATAGTCCAATCTGGTTTTTGGTACCAAAGGTTCCGTTTTTATCCAGCTGGGCAGCACTGTTCAAGGTCCTTATCTGATCGCTTGGAAAATCAATGGCTGCGGTTTGTTCCCTGCTCACTGTTGTTTTCTGGGAGGTAAAACCTGCAAGCACACTGATATCACTTTTCCCTGCCGTTTTTACATAATTTAAGGTGTTTTCCGAAAGGATATCAATGAATACATTGTTCGTAAAAACACCCCTGTTGTTGTCGCCGTCACGGTTGGCACTTCGCTCAGAAAAATCAACCCCGTTGGCGTAGTTCATATAAGTACTTGCCAGGGTTTTGAAACTGAGCCCAGGCGCCAATGCAATATTCAAATCGGCAGATGATTGCAGGCGGTATTCATTGGTAAAAATATCTGTGCGATTCACTCCAGATTTGGGATTCTGCTGGGCAGAACCACTGGGGTTGACAGTTGCAGCGCCGGAAGTCCAATTGGAACCATCTGGCATGGTACCAGCATAGCTCAGGCCAGAGAAATGTCTTGGATGTGCATAATCACCAGCCCTGATTCCTGCATATTGCGGATTTCTGGCAACAAATGCTGCCGTTGCTTCATTGTGATAGACAGGCAACCAGGTTGGGAATCTCCAGAAATTGGTGAAGTTTTCTGAAGGTGCTGACCGCTTGGAATAAGATGGATTGAGGTTTAAACTCAACTTCACTTTTGTGCTGAGATCAAGGTCTACCCGGGTTCTGATGTTGAACTTTTCATAATTGCTCTTGTACATCATCCCCTCATCATTCTGATAACCAGTGGAGAGGAAATAGCGCACATCTTTTTTACCACCCGCAACGGTGAGCATGATGTTTTGAAAAGTGGCAGGCCTCAAAGACTCACTCTGCCAGTCAGTACTTTGTCCACCCCTAAGCAGGTTTTCAACAATGTAAGAGGCACGGTCTCCATCAGGAATGGTATTGTTCGCAGGCAATACAGTGGTATCCTGCGCCCGTTTGGCCATTTCATCAAACAGCATTCCAATGTACTCTCCTGTGGTCATGATGTCATAGCGCTTGTAAGCCTCTTTTTGACCAACGGAGTATTTTAAGACATATTTAGGCTTGTCAGCTGTTCCTTTTTTCGTGGTAACAATGATTACACCGCCAGACCCCCTGGAACCATAAATGGCTGCTGATGCAGCATCTTTCAGCACTTCGACTGATTCCACATCCGCCATGTTCAAGAAAGCAAGACCATCTGGAACGGGCTGTCCATCAACAACAACCAAAGGACTTGATCCAGCATTGATGGAGCTGATTCCCCTGATGTTTATTTTGGGAGCGGCACCAGATTCAGAACTGACGTTCTGTACGGTCAGTCCTGCAACCCTGCCCTGCAATGCCTGATCCAACCTGGATAAAGGGGCTTCATCCATCCTGTCATTTTTGTATTTGGCTACTGCACCCGTCAAACTTGATTTTTTTTGCGTGCCATATCCAATGACAACGACTTCTGCCTGGGAAACTGCTTCGGGAACCAATGCGATGGTAAGGCTTGTGCTACCCGAAACAGTTTTGGATTGTGGGGCATAACCAACATAGGTAAACACCAAAGTTGAAGTAGACTTGTCGAGCGTTAGTTCAAAAGACCCATCCGCCTTGGTCAATACTGCTCCTTTGGTTTTGTTGCTGATGATGGATACTCCGGCCAAAGGCTCTCCGGTGGATTGATCAATCACCTTACCCTTGATTTCTTTTTTTTGTGCGAATGTCAATCCTGAGAAAATCAGCAACAACAACAACAATAAATACCTTGATTTCATGCGGCTCATTTTGGTTTTTGGTTTCATGCAAAGAATTACTATCCTACCTGCAATCAGCATCCAGACAGCAATTCAATCGATGGTAATATTAGAGAAAATAGATGAAGGCCCTTGATTGCATCAATTAGAAATCAATCAATAAAAATTAAATCCCGGAGGCTTATTTAGAATAAATTAAAATTATATCAACTATTGATTAATTTTATATATAACAAACGTTTCCGGTATCGTTACCGGAAAAATTACCGGAAAAGCATTGCAACTTGTGAATTTGGGCTATCTTAACCCACAGTATGAACCCAAAGCCAGTTGTGAAATATGCATAACAAACCGAC
>JBJOOI010000357.1:0-2792 GCA_046051375.1 Bacteroidota bacterium
AATCTGGCTTTTTCCATGCAGCATTAACATCATTGACAGAGAAAGACTGAATAAAAATTTCATGGATTCTGTTTGAGATTAGAAAATAATATATTTTTTTGTAATTCCTGCCTTTTTTCATGTAAAAAAGCAATTCTCTGCTTTTTAGATTTTTCTGATGCTGATTCTGCATTCAACTTTGTATGCGCTGCAGAGTATTCGTTACGGTTTTGATGGGTGCAATTATATCATCACATCAAAAAATATCCAACATGAAAAACAGAATTTACTTTTACGCCATTCCAACAATCATTACCGCATTTCTTGTCATATTGTCCAGTTGTAACAAGGATGATGATGAAATACCCACCATCTCAGGATTGGTATCCGATCGTTCATCGTTTTCTACCTTAAATACCGCTGTCATCAAAGGGGGGCTTGTTGCCAAACTCAACGGAACGGAACAATTGACTCTGCTGGCACCCACCAATGATGCCTTTGCCGCTGCTGGAATTACCACTGCTGTGTTGGAAAGTTTGTCTTCCAATGATGTAGCCAATATTTTGTATTATCATGTGATACCGGGCAAGGTTCTTGCTGCAGACATGCCGGCTGGTCCCAATGCCAAGGTGCTAACCTTTAATGGAGATTCAGTATTTGTAACAAAAAACACCAATGGTGTTTTCGTAAATGGGGTCAAGGTATCAGAGGCGGATATACCGGCTTCCAATGGAGTAGTCCATACCTTGAACACAGGAGTCCTGAAGCCTGCGCCTGGTAACATCCTTGTCACAGCAGGGGTCAATGGCTTGGATTCTTTGGTCAAGGCGTTGAATGTTGTATCTACAGCAGCCGGTGGAGATCCGTCCTTGGCAACATCCATCGCCAATGACCTGCTGACTGTTTTTGCACCCAATAATGCTGCATTTACTGCGCTCCTGACAGGGCTCTCCCTGACAGATATTGCACAAATTCCCATCGCTACCTTGATTGCTACATTGAAATTTCATGTTGTTCAGGGAAGGGTATTCTCTTCAGATCTCACCAATGGAAATCTGACCATGCTTTCTGGAGGTTTATCAACCATAACCCTCCCATCTGGAGCTTCTACTGTTGCAACCATTTCAGGTTTGGGAAATGGAACAAATACCGCAACAATCACAAAAACAAATCTCATAGCTCGGAATGGAGTCATTCATGTCATTGACAAGGTGCTGAGACCAAATTGATATGTGAAAAACTCCTCTTATCCCCCAATAGAAAAAGCCCTCTGGATTCAGAGGGCTTTACTTTGTGGACATTTTGTCTTTTGATAGCGTTGCGCAATGGTTGCTAAATCTGGTGGTTTACATTGAAGACCATTGAATCGCTATTTTTTGACCATCCTGATTTCATGTTTGTCGCCGCCATTCACAAAAGTATACCAAAACTCGCTCGCGGTCAGTTTGGTGATGGTCCTGTTAGAGGCAGATATTGTTCCTGATTGGGAGGTGATTTCAATGCTGCTCACACCTGATATTTGGATAACCTTTTTTTCATTATCCAGTTTCCAAGTACCGGATTCACTTATGCTTTTCTTGTCCTTATTGATATAGGTGCGGGGATGTGAATTGTTTGCCTGGTAGGTTTCCTCGTAATTGCTGATGAGCATTGAAGCTGTTGCATCGGTATTGTTTCTGAGGTATTGCTGCAGTTTCCATGTTTGAAGCAGGTTTTCTTCACCTTTGCTGATCAGTCCTCCGGCTTCATATTTTTCACAGCCCATCAGGGTGGCAGTGAATAGTGCGATATATAGGTAAATTCTGGATTTGCTCATAAAAATGGTATTTTTTGGTTTAACGTTTTTTTTGGCTTTTTGTTTTGCCTTCCCTCTTTTTTTTCGAGGGTTCTCAGGATCACCAAACTGATCCGCTTCATGGTGGAAGCCCATTTATGAACTTTAATTGCAAATTCTATCGTTTATAAGTGATATTTTTTTAGATTAGTTAAATTAATTGATACATATGAAACAGTTGAAGTTGTCTGCACTGCTTGTGTTGTTGCTAACTTGTTTTGCAGCAAAGCCCTATGAAGTAAAACGTGTGCTTGTGATTGGAGATTCGATATCCATTGGATATACCCCTTTTATAAAAACTGCAATGTCGCCAAACGTTGAAGTGGCCCATAATCCAGGCAATGGTGGTTCAACCCTGCGAGGAATGGAAAGCATGGAGAAATGGCTCGATAACCGGGATTGGGATGTTATTCTCTTCAATTTTGGCTTGCATGACATGGTGCACAAGGATAGCAGTGGGAAGTATGATGTCGTCAATGGCACAATTGCTGTTCCGTTGAAAGAATACAAGAAAAACCTTGAAGCGATTGCAGACAAGTTGAATGAAACTACAGCTAAAGTGATATTTGTTACAACCACCATGGTTCCTGATGGTGCAAGTGGCCGAAAAACTGCATCTGTGCCCGAGTACAATGAAGTAGCACTAAAAGTCATGAAAAAGAAAAGTATTAAGGTCGTTGATCTTTACCAGCCATCCCTGGAAATTCACCCTAGTAATTCAAAGCCCAAAGATGTTCATTATACCCCCAAGGGCTACGAATTACTTGCTGAAATTCTTCTAAAGGAGATCAAGGAGGTGTTGAAGGGATAGGAAGTTGGACCTATTTGATTTCAAGCTTTATTGGTATGCCAAACGAGAAAACCCTCTGAATTCAGAGGGTTTTCTCGTTTGGTGGTAGTCCCAAAGGGGATGATTTCGAATAATTTACAGGCCAATATACATGAGACAATGAATTTCTGATCACTTAATTTCACATTT
>JBJOOI010000358.1:0-4080 GCA_046051375.1 Bacteroidota bacterium
AAGACTGCTTCCCCAGGTGTTGACGGCAACACTATGCGGTTTTATTGTTGGCTATGGAAGGGAGATCAAACACAGGCCAGCGGGGATAAGAACCAATATTTTGATCAGCGTTGGATGTACAATTTATGCATCTATCGGATTTTATCTTGCAGAAATCTACCCATCAGTAGATCCATCGAGAATCATTGGACAGATTGCCACAGGAATTGGATTCCTTGGTGCAGGAGCAATTGTAAAATCAGATCAAAAAGTCAGTGGTGTAACTACCGCAGCTTTTATCTGGGCCAACAGCGGCATCAGCATCCTGATTGGCTGTAATTTTTACCTTATTCCCATTTCCATCACCATCATCCTGGTCTTGATTACATGGCTGTTTGAAAAGCTCGAAAAAAGGGTACATAGAGAACACATTAACGAATAAACCTCCGACAACATGATTCACTCGATTATCAAAGATAAACCAACCAGACTTTTTCTTATCCTCGGTGGCTTTTTTGTTGCCAATGCATTGATTGCAGAAGTAGTGGGAGTTAAACTTTTTTCATTGGAGCAAACCCTGGGCTTGGCGCCTGCCAACCTGACCCTGCTGGGAGAATCAGGACTTGGCTTTACCCTTTCTGCAGGGACCTTGACATGGCCCATCGTATTCATCATGACAGACATCATCAATGAATACTACGGTTTTCGGGGGGTCAGGTTCCTGTCGATTCTTACTGCAGCCATCATCGGCTTTTCATTTCTTGTTTTCTATGGTGCTATTCATCTTGCACCTGACAATTACTGGATAGGATCACAAAAAGAGAACGGGGTGCCCAACATGCAGGCTGGCTATGCGCAGGTGCTGGGCCAAGGGATGAGCATTATTTTTGCCTCTCTTACCGCATTTTTGGTAGGGCAAATGGCCGATGCTTCTGTTTTCAAAAAGATCAAGATCATCACCGGAGAAAAGGGCATCTGGATGAGAGCAACCCTTTCAACACTGATTTCCCAGTTGATCGATACTTTCTGTGTGGCCTATATTTACCTGTATTTTTCGCTTGGATTTTCTTTTCCAAGGGTAACTGCCATCGGGCTCACAGGGTATATCTACAAGTTTGTTGTAGCCATTCTTTGCACACCATTGATCTACCTGATCCACAATATCATTGAGGAGTACCTGGGGAAAACCAAAGCAGCAGAAATGAAGCGATCAGCATTGGAAAAGTCCTAGGCAGAGTTTCTTCCAGCGTTAATGATGCCAAAAGAACACCGCATGACCAGCTTTTCATAACTCTTCCTCAGGTCGGACTGCAGGTTACGCTCCTCCATTTCCCTTACTTTGGTAATGGCAAATTGCTGGATGGTGGTGATGGGCAAGACAATCCTTTCCCGGGTTTGAATCGAAAGCTGTTCTATCGGATAATTGGCCATGAGTTCCGTATTGCCGGAGAGCATGAGGATGTATTTTTTTGTCAACTCAAATTCACCTTCAATGCTTCTCCACAATTCTCCATACTTGGGATGATTCGCCAAAAAGGCAGTCAATGGAAAAAAACATTTTTTCATTGCCATCTCACAGTTGTCGATCAAGGTCCTGAAAAAAGCCGAACGCTTGTAAAGGGCTTTTAATTCGGGCATCAATCCCTTTTCTTCCATGCGTTTCAAGGCCGTTCCAACACCATAGTACCCGGTGACATTCTGCTTCATCTGGCTCCAGGCACCTACAAAAGGGATGGCCCGAAGGTCTTGCAAGGAAAGCTTTCCGCCAGCACCTCTTTTTGCAGGCCTGCTGCCAATATTCGTTTCTGCATAAAAACGCAACGGACTGGCATGAGAGAGATAGTCAAGGAAAAAAGGATGATTCTTCAGTTCTGAATAAGACAGAAAACTTTCTTCAGCCAACTGTTCAATCAATAGCATTTCATTCTGACTAAAAGTGCTTGCTCCAGTTGAAAACAATTCATTGCCGATACCTGCATGGAGCAATTGCTCGATATTGAATTGCGCCGCATCGATGGTGCCAAAATTAGAACTCACTGTTTGTCCCTGGACGGTCAACTCAATTTCCTTGTTGGAAATATCACTGCCCATGGACGCATAAAATTTGTGGGTCTTCCCTCCTCCCCTTGCCGGAGGACCGCCCCTTCCATCAAAAAAGACCACATCAATGCCATACTTGGCCGATATGGCAGAAAGTTCTTGCTTGGCCTTGAATATGCTAAAATTGGCCATCAAATACCCACCATCCTTTGTACCATCGCTGAATCCAAGCATCACGGTTTGCCTGTTCCCCCTGCGTTTCAGGTGATCACGGTATAGCGGGAATGTGTACAAGACCTGCATCACCGCTGCCGCATTTTTCAAATCCCCAATGGTCTCAAACAATGGTATGATATCAACAGATATGGCATCACGCTTCCATCCACCAAAAACAAACAACGCAAATACTTCCAGGATATCCACGGCACTGTTGCACTGGCTGATGATATAACGATCTGATCCGGGCTTTCCGTTTTGCTCCTGGATGAGCTTGACAGCCTTTACTGAGTCAATGGTATCTTTGGTGATGGCTGTTACCGATTCATCAAGCGTGACATCGGAACTGAGTGAAGAAAGCCAATCAATTTTCTTAGCATCATCCATCGCAGTGTAATCTCCGTTGCCAGAAATCGCACAAATTTCTGTAATCACACGGGTGTGAACGGAGCTGTCCTGACGAATGTCCAGTGTTGCAAAATGCAATCCAAAAAGATGGACTCTATTGATAAGACCATCGACCATGTTCAAGAAAAGGCCATTGTGATTGAATACATATTGATAAGACCATCGACCATGTTCAAGAAAAGGCCATTGTGATTGAATACAATCAGTTCCCTGATTTCATACAATGTATCAAGTACCTCAGCCTTTTTAAGATCTGCCTTGTAACCCGGAATGAAAATATTGTTGTAAAGCTTTTTTTCAAGCTCCTGAAGTTTCCCTTCTACCCCTTCAAAAGTCAGTCTTCTCCTGAGTTTCCTTACATCCAGGTAGTAACACTTGATGATACTACCCCGCAGGGCATCAGCCACTTTCAATGTAATGTCACTGGTGACAAAAGGATTACCATCCCGGTCACCCCCTGGCCAAAAACCCATCCTAATGACAGGATTTTCCTGGTCGTATGCATCTGAAAACTGAGACCGCATGGCAGATGCGATTCTTCCACTTGCAGGATAAAATACATTCTCGAGATACCAAATTAAACTCACTGCCTCATCATATGGAGTGGGCTTTTGCTTTTTGAAAAATGGTGTTTTACCAAGCTGCTGCAAGTAAATATTGATCTGGTTCAAGTTGTTATCAGCAATTGCCTTTGACATATCGTTGATGATTCCCAAAACAGATCCAGGATAAAACTGTGTTGGATGGGCAGTCAAGACCAGGCGAACACAAAAATCCTTTAATTTCTTCTGTAGCTGTGATTGCTTGCCGTATTGTTCAACCTCTGTTTCCAAATGCTTCAAGGTTCCAAGGCCTTTCATGTCGTTTAAACGAGGGAACGCAGCATCCTCGAGTGCATCAAAAAGCACAACCTGCCTCTCCACATATTGTACAAACCGAAATAATAGGTCAAGCTGTTGCTGCTCAGAAACATAGGTTGTATGGCGCTCAAAAAAATCCTTCAAAATCTGGTCCGGGCTCATTTTTTTCTTGAATCCTTCCTCACAGTTGGATTGAAGCAAAGAAAGCATGATGCCTGTTTTCTCAATCCTGTGAAACGGAAGAGAAGTGAAAAGACTGTTGTAGAGTTGGTATCTGATGCCCACCTCATTATTGAACTTTGTCAGCTCAGTAGATGAATTGCTGTTCATTTGATTGTTTTATTGGGGAATTTGGGGCAATCGAGGTGTAAAAATAAATAAAATTCAACAAATAACAGAAAATGCTTAATTTTGTATTATCGCAAGAGTGAAATGACAGCAAACCATTCAAATATTACTCCATCCAACAAGGCTTTCACAGCCATGTTTGCTGCATTCACAACAACATACACAACAACCCGCTAGGGTTGTATCAATTCATATCACCATTGGGCAGCTGCTGATTCTCGGATAACAT
>JBJOOI010000359.1:0-2789 GCA_046051375.1 Bacteroidota bacterium
ATGATGTACAGGCTTTATCCAGTCAAATAAATTAGAGTACATGAAACTGAAGTTTTTTTCCGTCTTTTTTTTATCTCTGTTGCAGTTTGCCGCATTCACTCAGGTGAAAAACACATACAACATTCCAGCCGTTTCAAATCCAAAGATTCGGATGGAAAACCTGGAACAACAATGGAAAGCATTGCATCAAAGTCCGCCCAGGCTTGGTGTTCGTGATTGTTTTCTGTTCCTGCTGGATGCATTGGATACAAAATTTTTAAAGCCGGAAGAAGTTTTATGGACCATTGATTTAGTTAAAACAAGGATCATTTCGGACAGTACCAAGCCTTCATTTGGCAACATGTATTGGGGTTGGACAGAAACCGGTGGTGATGTGGGAGATGGAAACAATGTTGAATTCTGTGTGCAGTACGGCATACTGATCAAATTGCTGTTCAATGATCGTCTTTCTCCTGAAGCCGGAGCCTCTTTGGATGATCTTTTTGCCCAAACCTTGAATGGCATTCGCCGCCAGCCCGTTCGGATTTCGTATACGAATATCTATGTGATGCGTTGCTGGAATTTGCTGGCTTTGGGGCAGGTATACAATAACCCCGTTGCAACGGCAGAAGGCACCAAGGCATTCGATCTTTGGTTGAAACATGTTGCCAATTATGGAAACCGTGAATACGATAGCCCAACTTACTGTGGTGTAGACCTTGAGTCATTGTTGTTGATGTTTCGATTTCTTCAAGACAAAGCAATCAAATCCAAGGCTGCTGATGCACTTGAATTTTTTCTGACAGATTTGAGTGCACATTACAACAAAGCCGGCGGTTATTTGGAAGGTGCGCACAGCCGCGATTATAACAGGGTATTTGGCAGGGATCTTTTGGAAGAGAAGTACATGGAGCCTTTGCTGGGAAAACCCAACAACAACAATGAATTGTTCAATCAAGTTTGCTTTAGCATATTGAAGGAGTTGAATTTGAACAAAGCCCAGCAAAAGGTGATGGAGCAAAAAGACAAGTTCATCATTCAACGCTGGGACAGCCTGCCGCATACCTATGCATACGACTATCATGGCAAGAAGTTTTCCATCGCCTCCTCCAACCAGTATTATAGCCCTGATGATAAATCCTTCATCGCCTATTTGAGCAGCAAGAAGATTCCTGCCATGCCCAATATCGTTTATGTTGCAGAAGGAAGGAACGATCATTATGGCACCTGGGGTGCTGAAGGGATGGGGGAGAAGATGAAACACCTGATGCCACCAAATTATCCTTCCAATGGTGGATGGGGCAAGACAAGACATCTCATGCCTTTCATGCAAACCGTTCAACACAAAAATGAATTTGTGATGCTGGTGGCTGGGATGAAAGACCACAATTGCATCAACCCCTACATCAACTCAACGGTAATACTGCCCGACTATTTTGAACAGATCTGGGTGGGTAATCAACAAGTAGGCAGCTTGAAAAAAGGAGATGCAATTGCTTTCGATGAAACCAATACTTTTTTTGGAAAATTTGAAGATGTAGGTGTTGCCATCAGGATTTTGTGGAGCAACGCAGACAAGAATGAACGGCCACAGTTGATCAACGATGGATTTGCCTATGAGCCCAGAAGAGAAAACTTTTCTTTTCCCAACAACAAGGCCATTCGTTTTACTTTAAAACATCCCAATGATGGTCTTGCCTACATCAGCATGTGGTGGAAAATTGAAGAGGGTTTGACCGATGATGCAAAATTCAATGCGTTCAGGCAATCGGTCTTGAATACAAAAGTTGAGGTCTTTAACCAGAAGGGAATTGTTGATGTTGCTGTTCAAACACCCCAAGGGAAACTTGGACTCAAAGCGGATCTCAATCAAAAGCAAAGGCTAGAATATTATTCTCCCTACAAATTGCCCAAGGATTTTCTGTTTAATATCAATGGTGTTGAAGTAGGAAGAAAGATCATGGAAAAGTACAGGAACTAATTTAAATTCAATAAACCGAATGACATGAAAAAAAATCGTTATGACATCATTGCCGTCCTCATGCTTTGCACTGCTCTTTCGAGCGTTTCTGCACAATCCTGGGTTGATTCAGTGGCCTTGCATGGCAGACAGGTTTACATGCCTGCCGAAAAATACAAATGGGATTGGGGCCAGGCTACATTCTTGAATTCGTTGAAACAATTATACAATTCCAGTGACACAGACAAACGTGCGCCCTATTTTGACTACATCAAAACTTCTATGGCTGTTTCTGAAAAAGTTGCCAATGGCAAGCATCCCAATGCCGTTGCTACTGCTCATGGTATTGTTTTCCTGGCCCGCATCACAGGAGACAAACTTTATCTCAACAAAGCCAATGGTATCTATACCGATTACCTCAACATCCCCCGTGCTTCCAATGGCGGTGTTTCTCACCGCGCAGAAACCGTTGAACTATGGGATGACACCGTTTACATGCTCAGTATGTTTCTTTTGGAGATGTACAAACTTACTGGGGATGAAAAATACATTGCCGATTTTCTTGAACAATTCAATGTCCACAACAAGGAACTGACCGAGCAAAAAACTGGTCTTTGGGTGCATGGTTGGGATGCTGACAGCGTTTTTTATGACGATGGTTGCAGCATCAAGAATTGGCCAGATAAAATCACGCACAGGAATGACCAGATATGGGCCCGCGGAAATGGATGGGTGGGCATGGCACTGGCCGATGCACTCGAAACCGTTGGAAGAAAATCTAAATTTTGGAAACCCCTTGAAAAAGGGTTGGTGCATTTTGTGAATGCAGTGGCACCGTTTCAAGACAAGT
>JBJOOI010000360.1:0-4000 GCA_046051375.1 Bacteroidota bacterium
GCATAGAATTTGCATCATTACAAAGCGAAACCGCGAAACAGCTGTTGTTGAAAATGAACATTGACTTCCAGAAAATGGATTCAATCATCTTCATTTCAAATGAAAAAATCTTCATCAAATCAGATGCTGCCATTGAGATCGCAAAACAGCTAAATGGCTTTCCACATTACCTGAAATATTTTCAAGTTATCCCAAGGCCCATCAGGGATTTTGTATATGACCTGATTGCTAAAAACAGGTACAGATTCTTTGGAAAAACCTGCTCCATTCAACCCTCAAATCAAATCAAATGAAAAAATCATTCCTGGTCTGTCTGCTAGTGTTTTCATTCAATGCAACATTGGATGCACAGTCAAACACACAATTGATAAAAGCGACCAACCAATTTTTGCAGACATTGAGCGATGCGGAGATGGGCAAAACCATTTATGCGTTCAACGACCCTGCAAGGTTGAAATGGACCAACCTGCCCGTAGGGATGGAAGCCCGACCCGGTATTCAATATGGTTCTCTCAGTGATAAAAGTCGCCTGGCCTATCACCGTGTACTTAGCGCACTGCTTAGCTCACAGGGGTATCTGAAAACCACCAGCATCATGCAATTGGATGATATATTGAACATGCTCTACCAACAGGCATTCGATGATGGGAAAATTACCGACAAGACACTGAAAGGCATGCAGAACCTCAAGTGGGCACATGGAAACTACTATATCGCCATTTTTGGAAAGCCGGCGAACAATGAACCCTGGGGCCTGAATTTTGGCGGCCACCACATGGCATTGAGTATGACTTCCGATGGCAAAAAGATCAGTATGTCGCCCTATTTTATCGGAACGGATCCTTCAGAGGTGAAATCCGGAAAATATGCAGGCTTGCGGATCTTGAGCAAAGAAGAGGATTTGGGTTTCATGCTGGTTCAATCCATGTCAGCCCAACAAAAAGCACTGGGCGTCTTGAACCGTGCTGTCCCTAAAGACATCATCACCAACCCCAAAAGCAGTCAGCGCATCGATAGCAATTATGGCATCCAGGCCAAGCAATTCACAAAAGACCAGAAGGAAATCCTGCAGTTGTTGATCCAGGAGTTCGTGCACAATTTTGAACACGAAAAGGCGCATCAACTCATGGACAAGATCATCAAGTCAGGCATTGAAAAAATATACTTCGCTTGGATTGGAAGTCTGGAGAACAACAAGCCCCATTATTATATCCTGAACGGACCAGACTTTTTGATTGAATACGACAATGTTGGATTCAGCAATGATGGCAACCATATCCATGCCATCCTCAGAGAAAAAGGCAACGATTTTGGAGCAGACATCCTGAAACAACACTACCAGGATTCAAAGCAATTTGGCAATCAGGCTTTCGTACAAACAATTGATCGATTTCCTGATCACGGTATTGTATCCCTCAGAATATCCCGGAGCACATCCGTTGCTGATGACAACAATACCGAACTTCTCTTCCGGATGAAAATACATGGCGCTGAATAAGCCATAAGCCACGCCAGTATGGCCTTTCAAGGTTTTACCAGGAATGAGTTTGCTGGTAGTCTCTATCGCAAATCCATATCCTTCTTCTGCAGACATGGCTGTTTGCATTTGTTGCGCACTCTTTTTGGAAATGATTCTTTTCCCTTTGTGTTTTCCATAATTACTGTGCATGAGCATGTATCCGGCAAGGTCGGGTGCTGAAATCTTCATTCCGCCAGTGGGCGAAAAAACAGGTGTAGTATAGCCCATCACATAATTGGATAGATCCTTCGACCGGCTGGCATAGGCACCCTCAGACAGAACAAATTTTGTTGAATCAGCCCTGTACTCATAAATGGATGCAAAGCGTGATTTGTCCAATCCATCGACGTCATATCCGCCATACAACTTAAGAGGATTCAATACATGCTTTATTACGTATTGATCGAATCTTTCTCTTGAAATCTTTTCAATGATGGCACCAATCATGTTGAAATTCAGGTTGCAATAAGCATAGCCCTTGCCCGGTTCATAATTGCTATACGATTTAGCCCAGTTCGGGTTCTTCTCAGGATTGATGGCATCAAGGCTGAAATAGCCCTGGCTATCATTGATCGAAGACAAATGCGACATCATCAACCGAAGGGTAATCACTGTCTCCGGAAATTTCGGATTTCGGACCTTGAAACCAATCAGTTCACTGACGTCCTGGTCAATGGACAGCTTTTTTCTTTCAGCCAATTGCATGATGGAAGTGGCAGAAAAGGATTTGGAAATGGACGCAATCCTGAAAATACAATCGTCCGTCAACGGGGTTTTGTTTTCCTGATTTTTGGTCCCGAAGGACTGGGTATAAATAATTTTATTGCCTTTTACTACAGCAACAGAAAGGCCCATTACGGGTATTTCCTGCATGATGGCTTTGATGCCTGCTTCGGCTTTTTCCGGCTGGGCTTTTGCAAGTGTTGAAATGAGGAATAGGGCTTGCAACATGAGCCAAAAGGAAGATCGCATATTTTTCATGCTTGAATTTAATGCATGCAGACCATACCAGCAAATTGATTGAATTGGCCTTTCTTCATATCTTCAATGCTCAATCTACTTCATCATGAAACGTCTGTTATATTTCGCCTTGTTGACCATCGTTGTTGTTGCAGGAGTCCTATTGGTCAATACTTTCCGTTTTAAAAAAGCAGCAGTATTCAACGGTAGCGTGGTTGAAATACCGAGCAATGATTCAGCAGCCGTTCATTTGAGCAATGCGATCCAGATAAAAACAATTTCATTCGGCGATACACTGGCCATTGACACTACTGAGTTCACCAAATTCCGCAGCTTCATGGAAAGCACTTATCCATTGATGCACCAGCAGCTGGAAAAGATGACCTTCAACCAATTCAGTTATGTGTTCAAATGGAAAGGGAAAGACACTACAGCAGCACCTTACGTGCTGATGGCGCACATGGATGTGGTTCCAGTGGAAGCAGTTGCAGAGAGTAAATGGACCTATCCCTCCTTCAGCGGTATCATCAAAAACGATACCATCTGGGGAAGAGGAGCCGTGGATGACAAGGCTTCTGCCATTGCCATCATGGAAGCCGTTGAAAAATTACTCAAAGAGAACCATGTGCCAGAACGCACGATCTATCTGGCTTTTGGACATGATGAAGAAATCGCCGGCAAAAGAGGCGCCGCCATTTTTTCCAAATGGTTCAAGGAAAACAACATCAAACCTGCATTTGTATTGGACGAAGGTGGACAGATTGATACGCAGCGTTTCAAAGACTTAGGCAGGCCTGTAGCAGTGATTGGAACCGGTGAAAAAGGATTTGTGAACATCGACCTTACAGTAGAAATTCCCGGTGGGCATTCATCAATGCCTGATAAAGAAACGGCCATTGATGTTCTCAATCAGGCCATCGTTAAAGTAAGGGCCAATCAAATGCCAGCCATGATCACGCCTTCAGTAGGTGAATTGCTCAACCGCACTGGCGCAGCCCAATCATTTTTCAACCGCATGGTAATGTCCAACATGTGGCTCTTTAAGGGAAAGGTGATCAGCAAGTTGGAGGAAAACAAACAGACCAATGCGATGGTGCATACCACGATTGTGCCTACCATCGTCAAGGCAGGGATCAAGGACAATGTGATTCCTTCTATTGCGAAAGCAACCTTCAACAGCCGGATTCTTCCCGGTGAAACCAGTGAAGATGTGGTCAATTTTGTAAAAAAAGCCATCAGTGATGATCGTGTGATGGTGAAAAAACAAACCATCTCCCTCATGGAGCCATCAGCTACAACGCCAACGGATCATCCTGCTTTCAAGAGACTGGAAGGCATCACGAATTCGATTGTTCCCAATGCCTTGGTATCACCCTACTTGATGATTGGCGCAACAGATTCACGCTATTTCAGGGGCTTCAGTGAAGCAGTATTGAACTTTACGCCGATGCAGGATGCCAAAGGGTTTCATGGAATTGATGAAAGAATCGGCATTGCAGATTTGAACAGAATGATTCGCTT
>JBJOOI010000361.1:0-2784 GCA_046051375.1 Bacteroidota bacterium
ATGATGTTCAATACTGCCATATCATTTTTAAGTAGCATGTCTTTGGGAAGATCAAACCTTATTTCAGTGGCAACACTATCACCGGGTTCCACAGTGCCATTTTTTCTAACAGCAGCAACATCTACAGGAAGGCTTACTTTCTTCACTGGAAGATAGTTCATCATGGTTCCGTCCTGCATCTGCAATTGCGCTGAAGGATCATCGCTGCCAATGAAGTCGTGCATCAGGCTGTAGAGATCTACATACCTGTTCTGGTCAGTGATGCCTTCCCTTTCAAAGAACCTGACATAGTCACGCTTTCCACCTTCAATCTGATCCGCAGACCAGATGACATCAATCGGGGCACTTTCGTTTACTTTGTAGCGCATCTGGTTGATGTACCAGTCAATGCCCAACAAAGAATAGTTGATGACCCTGATGTCTTTCCTGATGCCTTCCACTTCCTGTGCGTACCAAAGTGGGTAGGTATCATTATCGCCAAACGTAAAGAGTATGGCATTGGGAGCACAGCTCTCCAGATAGTTTTTGGCGAGGTCGCGTGCAGTTTGCTTTTTGCTCCTGTCATGATCATCCCACTCTTCTGCTGCCATCAACACTGGCACTGCCAACAGGCAAACCAATGCAGCTGCGGCGTTTGAAACCGATTGACTGGTAAACCTTGACAACCAATCCTTGATTTGCAATACACCCAATCCAATCCAAATGGCAAATGCATAGAAAGAACCTACATAGGCATAGTCTCGTTCACGGGGTTGGTTGCCCGCCTGGTTCAGGTAGAATACAATGGCCAGACCAGTAAAGAAAAACAGCAGGAAGGATACGAAAGAGCCTTTCTTATCTTGTTTGTATTGATAAAGGATGCCGAGGATCCCAAGTATAAAAGGAAGCGCAAAAAGCCTGTTGTTTGCCTTGTTTTGTTTTATGCTCTGGGGGAGTTTATCCTGGTTGCCCAACAATTTATTGTCTACAGCACTGATGCCGGTAAGGGTATTGCCATCTCTTTTGTTTCCAAAACCCTGGATATCATTTTGTTTTCCAACAAAGTTCCAGCCAAAATAACGGAGGTACATCCAGCCAATCTGATAGCTGATTGCCCAACTGATGTTGTTGGCCATGGTTGGTTTTTCGCCATCTGCCAGGTTCAGCCAGCGTTGATAGAATGTTGCATGACCCTGGTCATTGCTGGCATCCCAAACGCGAGGCAGTAACATTTTATCTTCTGCTTCATAGACCGGTGACTGGTCTTTGCCCACTGCAAGGTATTTTTCTTTTCCTTTTACATAGCGGGTTGAGCCTTCTTCATAATCGATGGGTTTAGCAGTGAATACCTGACCATACAACAACGGAAAGTCTCCATATTGCTCACGACCAAGGTATCCTTCAAGGCTCATTGGATTGTCAACATTGTACATGTCGATGGCTGGGTTTGCCGCAGAGCGGATCATGGTTGTGATATAGGTTGAATATCCCAACAACATGAATGCAAAGCACCAAAGGCCCAGTTTGAGAAAATAACCATTGGCCTTCATTTTTCCGGAATTGGCATATTTAATGCCAAGGAAAATCGCAAGTACCAACAATGCAAAAAACACGGTGAACCCAGTGAAAAAGGGCATTCCCAGCGAATTGACGAAGAAGATGTCAAATTTTCCTGCAGTTTTGATGGTGTATTGAATCACCGCTTTCTGCGCAACACCTGTTATCAGGCATCCAATGATGAATGCAATGATGGTTCCCTTTCCGGTAACCTTGTAACGCTTATAATAATATACCATTACAATCGCAGGAATGGTAAGCAGGTTGAGCAAGTGAACGCCAATGGAAAGACCCATCATGAAAAAGATCAATACAATCCATTTGTCAGCACCTGGCTGATCTGCATTGTGTTCCCACTTCAGCATCATCCAAAATACCAATGCCGTGAAAAAGGATGAAAGTGCATATACCTCGCCTTCAACGGCACTGAACCAAAATGAATCACTGAAGGTATAGGCCAAAGCACCAACAGTACCGGCAGCCATGATGGAGAAGATCTGGTTTCCGTTGAGTGAATCAGACCCTTTTTGTACGATTTTGCGGGCAAAATGGGTGATGGTCCAGAAAAGGAACATGATTGTGAAGCCACTCGCCAGCGCACTCATCACGTTTACCGCCTTTGCAGCAGTAAGAGGATTGTCTCCAAAGAAAATGATGAAAACCCTACCGATGATCACAAAAAGTGGTGCTCCCGGAGGATGGGGAATCTGCAGTTTGAAGCAAGAACTGATAAACTCTCCACAATCCCATAAGCTTCCACCAGCCTCGGCTGTCATGATATAGACAGAACAAGCGATAGCTGTAACGATCCATCCAACGATGTTGTTAATCCTGTTAAATGCCATAAGTGACTTTTTTGGTAAGCAAATGTAATTAATTGAGGGGAGATAAGCGTTTAAGTTGAATGCTGACAGAATAAAAATTTCTTTTTCTCATGGTCATTTCTCTGAAAGTTAAATTATTTCAGATTGTACGAACGGCTGATTTTCAATGGTTTGGAGAAAGGGATAGCTACATGGAGTCAATCTACAGTTCTATTGAGGTGGTGCTGCACTAGCAATGGAGTAGATATTCAAGCCTTCATGTAGTGCTATTAAAATTTTAAGATTTTATTTAATATTGGGTTTAACTAATCTTCAGTTTTTATGTCTAAGGTATTTAATTGAGTTAATCTGGGAATCTCGGTTAAGTTTCAGACCGTTCAAATGTTCAATTAATCAGTGAATAAAGACATAAGAGCAAGCAAAA
>JBJOOI010000362.1:0-2782 GCA_046051375.1 Bacteroidota bacterium
ATCGCCCAGAGGGGTGATGCCGTTGGTATCATTGCTGCACAATCCATCGGTGAACCAGGTACACAGCTTACCCTCCGTACCTTCCACGTGGGTGGTGTTGCAGGATCGGCTTCAGTTGAATCACACCTCATTGCCAAATTTGATGGTGAAGTGCAGTTCGACGGACTCCGCACTGTTAAGGCCAAGAACAACGAAGGAAAAGATATCCAGATTGTTATCGGTCGTACCGCTGAAATGCGCATCATGGATGTGAAGAACGATCGCGTTCTCATCACCAATAACGTGCCTTATGGTTCGGTACTTGCTATCGCAGATGGCAAGAAAGTGGCCAAGGGTGATATCATCTGCACATGGGATCCGTTCAACAACGTTATCGTTGCTGAAATCGCAGGTCAGATTGCCTTCGACAATGTTATCGATGGTGTTACTTACCGCGAGGAAGCCGATGAGCAAACAGGACACAGGGAGAAAGTGGTCATTGAATCTAAAGACAAAACAAGAATCCCTTCACTCAAGGTATTGGGTAAGGACGAAAAAACATACAATCTTCCAGTAGGATCACATATCGTGATTGAAGAGGGAGATCAGGTAACTGCGGGTCAGGTACTGGTGAAGATTCCAAGGGTCCTCGGTAAGCTGAGGGATATCACTGGAGGTCTTCCAAGGGTAACGGAGCTCTTCGAAGCAAGGAACCCAGGAAATCCTGCCGTTGTTTCTGAGATCGACGGTGTAGTAAGCTTTGGTGCCATCAAGCGTGGTAACCGCGAGATTACTGTTGAGGCAAAAGATGGTATCGTTAAAAAATACCTCGTTACCCTCACACGCCAGATCCTTGTTCAGGATGGAGACTTTGTAAAAGCCGGTACACCAATGTCTGACGGACAGGTTGCACCTGGAGATATTCTTTCTATTAAAGGACCATTTGCCGTACAAGAGTACGTTGTAAATGAAATTCAGGAGGTATATCGTTTGCAGGGTGTGAAAATCAATGATAAGCACGTTGAGGTTATCGTTCGCCAGATGATGAGAAAGGTTGAAATCGTTGATCCGGGTGATACCCGTTTCCTTGAAGGAGACCTTGAAGATCGTTTTGATTTCAATGTTGAGAATGACTGGATTTATGACAAGAAAGTTGTTGTTGAGCCAGGTGATTCAGAAGTGTTGAAAGCAGGACAGATTGCCAGCTTGCGCGAAATCAGGGAAGAAAATTCCATCCTTCGCAGGGCCGACAGAAAGCTTGTTGAATTCCGCGATGCAGAAGCAGCCACTTCAAGGCCGGTTCTCCTCGGTATCACCAAGGCTTCTCTTGGAACACAAAGCTGGATCTCAGCTGCCTCATTCCAGGAAACCACCAAGGTACTTTCATCTGCCGCCATCCAAGGTAAGGTTGATGACATGCTTGGACTCAAAGAAAACGTTATCACAGGTCACCATATCCCAGCTGGTACAGGCTTGAGGGATTATGAAAACATTCTGGTAGGTAGCAAGGAGGAATATGAACTCCTGCAAACCACACGAGAAGTGATGAGCTTTGATGAGGAAGAATAAAACACTCAAAGGGAGCAGGCAACTGCTCCCTTTTTATATTCTACATTTAAAATAAACCAATGAACCAAAAACTGATCAACATTATCCTGGGCGCAGGCATTGCAATTTTGCTTATTCTCCAATTGAAAAACGTAGGCAATACAGGTGCTACTTCATCTGTGAAATCTGATACTGCAAAGGCCCTTAAATTGGCCTACGTAGATCTTGACAGCATCCAGGAGAAATATGTTTTCTACAAAGAGAAAATGCAGGAGTTTGAGAAAAAGAAAGAAGCTGCAGACAGAGACCTCAACAATGCTTTCCAGAAAATAGAAGCTGAAAAAAATGCGTTTGCTCAAAGAGGAAATGCCATTACCCAGGCGGAGTATGAAAATTTCCAAAGGGTTTATCAATCAAAAATGCAGAACCTCGATCAGCAAAAACAAATACTCGAAAACAATATTGCTGCTGAAGGTTCAAAAACCATGGAAGACCTGAAAAAAAGGATCAATGAATTCCTGGTTGATTACAACAAGAAACAAGCGTACAGTTATATCTTCTCTTATTCCGCTGCACTGAACATCCTTTTTTACAAGGACCCTGCACAAGACATCACCAATGAGGTTGTCGCCGGGCTGAATGAAGCGTATAATAAATCTGGTGCTAAAAAATAATTTTAGGCTTGAATTTCATACCTTAAATCCCGGTTAATTAACCGGGATTTTTATTACCAAACCAACGCAATGTCACAGCAAAACGAATTTAAACCAAGCCTGGGCCTGCTCGATGCAACAATGGTTGTAGCAGGGTCAATGATCGGATCGGGAATTTTCATTGTAGGCGCTGACATCACCCGAAATGTGGGCAGCGCAGGATGGGGGATCGCCGTATGGCTGATCACAGGAATCATGACCATCATTGCTGCTACCAGTTATGGAGAGTTGAGTGCCATGTATCCCAAGGCAGGCGGGCAATACGTCTATCTAAAGGAAGCTTATAATCCTTTGATTGGCTTTCTCTACGGCTGGAGTTTTTTTGCTGTGATCCAAACAGGAACCATTGCAGCTGTTGGTGTGGCTTTTGCAAAATTTGCAGGTTATTTTTTTCCGGCATTGAACATGCAAGAACAAAATATACTTTTCACACTAGGGTCTGTCAAAATATATCCTGCACAGCTGGTCTCGATTGCCGTGGTTGTTTTGTTGACACAGATCAATACCCGCGGTGTCAAGGAAGGTAAAATCATCCAAACAAC
>JBJOOI010000363.1:0-2780 GCA_046051375.1 Bacteroidota bacterium
GTTTTGGCTGCTTTCACCAGTTGCATGTTTTGAGCAAAACTGAAATAGTCTTTTCCCGTTTGAGTATTGATCATCACAGGGTTGGCTTCGGCAAGACTGTAAAGATGCTTCTTGAAGTTTTTTTCATTGAGGGTGAAGTCTTTTTCAAGTGACTGCCAATACTGACCAATCAACAAGAGACCATGATCAGCAAGGGTCTCCACGATTTCATTCCTTTTCTTTTTTACCAAAGGAAGATCCATCTCAACGCCGTTGTATCCGGCGTTTACAACGTTCTTGCAAAATTTGGGGAAAGGAAGCTGGTTGCCCCAATGCGTACAGAAATAATGTATGTTCATGCGTATGATTTCGATTGTTATTGTATGACCTTCTTTAAAAATGCAAATGCAGCGGGATTTTCGAGTACACGATTGGCAAGGGTCAGCTCACAGAATATGAATTTCCCTTTTCCCAATGGCAGTGTAGCTGCTGCAAG
The DNA here is from genome assembly GCA_046051375.1 of Bacteroidota bacterium. Taxonomy (GTDB): domain Bacteria; phylum Bacteroidota; class Bacteroidia; order Chitinophagales; family Chitinophagaceae; genus Pollutibacter. The sequence continues at coordinate 476 of JBJOOI010000363.1, forward strand.
ATAGCCTGCAGGATCTTCTCCTGCAAAATTACACAGGCCTGTTGTAACCAGGGGAGTCCATCCTTCTGCCCTGAACACATTCCTCAACAAGGGTTGTATATAGCCTGCTTTTTTGTCATACCAAAGGAAAAAATCCTTGGGCTGAAATTGTTTGTCCCTGAGCAATGTTGCATCAGGATTCGCAAAATAATATTCGCCCATGATGGTATGCTTCACCTCAACTGTTGTATTGGCAATATCATATTTGCCTGCGGGAATTTCAGTAAACAACACCTTGCCACCCTTGCGCACAAATTGATCAATATTGTTTCTGTTGGAAGCGTATGCTGATGCATCACCAATGATCAGCATCTGTGCATCTTCAAGGCTAGTGACGATGGTGCCCCTCATTTCATTGGCAAGCACAGCAGCCTTGTCCACTTGCTTTCCATCAGTGAAAATGCGGATTTGCACTGGTTTGTAACTGGGATAGAGGGTCAGCTCCTGTATGGTTGCATTCATACAGATGCCCTCTTTATTGAAGAGCCCTGCCTTGAGGATGGCCTTGGTTCTGGCAGCAACTGCTGGTACTTTAAAATTGATCATCCCCTGAAAGCGTGCTGCATTTTCTGGGACATCAGCATCCACCAAATCTCTTGCAATTGTTTTTCCATCCACAACAACTTCATATCCCAAACGATATCCCGAAGGCATTTCATTTTTATCATTGCATACCCATGCTTCAACCATGGCATCTTCTCCTGCAAAAAGCGAATAACGATCGGTTCTTAACGAAACCATCAATGGTGCCAAGGCATCCCTATATGCAAAAAAAGCTTTCTTGGGCTGCCGATCAACATCCATGATGGCTTTCATCCAACCTGCAGGCCAGGCATCAATGAAAAGGTGCACGGCAGAGGAAACATTTCTGCTGTCTCTTCTGAATGCTTCAGTAACAAAGCGCATCGCCCATGCCTGGTAATCCTGGCTGGCATCGATCCAGTTTTGCAAACCTGTTTGTGTAGGATACCACATGTAATGAAATGTATTGGTCTGCGATTTGGAAATACGATTTGCTGTCCATTTCGCATCATCTGTTGCATTGGCAGGCAACCAAGATTCAGGATAATATTTTTTCATGGTGTTCAGGGGATCCAATCCCTCAGCACCAAATTCACCACAGCCATACAGCCAGCCTGGCTTGATGTACTGCCAATAACCCTTGTGAAATTTACCGAGATCCAGCGCGTGGCCATTGTACCAGGTATTGTAACAGTGGCTGTCGGGCAATCCCGGACTGGGTGGGTCATAATCTCCATCACCGGGTTTGATGACGCGGTCTGGATTCGACAAGAGCACAGCCTGGTCCATGGCCTTGAATACCATGAAGATTTCTGAGGCAGAGGCAAAGCTGCGTTGCGGACTTCCTTCTGCATTGGGGAAACGTTCATTGATGTAGGTCACTACTACAGTGGAAGGATGGCTTCTCACCAATCGCTCCATCTCTTCTGCCTGCTTGACTGCCTGAGAAAATTGATTGACCCTGATGGCGCCAAAAAAAGGAAGATCGGTTTGGTTCAACATGCCCAGCATGTCGCAGTAATCATAGACTTCATCTTGCACAGGCCGCTGGGTAAAGCGGATAAAATTCATGTTACAAAGCTTGGCCAGGAGGATATCATCCCTCAATTGATTCCAGTTTTTTCTCATCACATCATTCTGCTCAAAACCCATGGAATTGGCACCCCTGAGCCTGATCTGTTTTCCATTGAGGAATATTCTTCCTTTGGGCACGTTGATGGTATCCATGCTGAAACTCCGCATGCCAAAACTGGAGGCCTTTGCGTCTAGCAGTTGGTGCTGCTGGTCATTTAGGCTTACCTGCATGGAATAGAGCCAAGGTTGATCAGGCTTCCACCACCTGAAATCCTTGACATCCACTTCCAAACGAATATAATTCTTACCGTACTGCATGGGGATGCTTTTGCTCTGCCAATCCGTAGGCTTTACCATGTCGCCAATACCGGGAACATGCGTTGTTGTTGGGTTATAGGCTGTATTGAGGAAAACGGTATCCTTAAAATTCTTGCCGAACAGGGAAAGGTCCAGTGAAATGGCTTTGGGGAGTTTAGTCGAATTGAAAACTTCCACCCAAACTTCAGCCTTTGAGGCCTGTGGAAGCGGTCTCACAAAAATATCATTGATAAACAAATCACTCCGGGCTTCGATAAAACAATCCTGGTAGATGCCCATCGCTGGTGGACAAATATGCCATCCTTCCATGGGTTCATCATACCCAGGACCACCGGCCGCATATATCTTATCG
>JBJOOI010000364.1:0-3234 GCA_046051375.1 Bacteroidota bacterium
ATGATTGCTTTGACTCCTGCCAACAAGGAAAATGGTTGTTTGCAGGTCATCAAAAGGTCCCATAAACTCGGAAGGGTCAACCATGGTTTTTCTGGTGAGCAGGTTGGAGCAGACATGGTAATGGTTAACAACGCCCTTTCAACGCTGGAGCATGTGTATGTTGAACTGGAACCAGGAGATGCACTGTTCTTTCACAGCAATCTCTTGCACCGCAGTGAAGCCAACCTGAGTGATCATCCAAGGTGGTCCATCATTTCTTGCTACAATTCCCTTTCCAATCATGCCTTCAACGACCCCAGTACTTCCTGGAGAGAGCCTGTTAATATTGTCTCAGACGCGGCCATGATGGCTGATGCTATCGGTGGGGCTTCCGCAACGGCTGATTTCCTGCGCAAAGAAGACGATCCGGCCCTCAAGGAAACCGGATGGGAAAAGGAAGTGAAAACCACTTAGGTTTTCACCGCTTTCTTGGTAACTTTGCGCCATGATAACAAGCAGCCCCTCTTTTTTGTACGAAAAAGATACTCCATGGGAAGATCTTGGAAATGGTGTTTCCCGTAGGTCATGGGCTTTAACCAAGACCTGATGATGGTGAAGTTCAGGTTTATACCAGGCGCCGTTGGCGCTCCCCATTACCATGTTCACTCTCAGACTGCCATGGTCATGTCAGGTGTTTTTGAGCTGACCATCGACGGGGAAAAGAAAATCCTCTCTGCTGGTGATGGATATTTCGTAGAGCCTGGTATTGAGCACAGTGCGGTCTGCATTGAAGAGGGAATTCTCATTGATGCTTTCAATCCTTTCAGGAATGATTTCCTGGGCAATCAACCTTAATTAAGGTTATGTTTGATCAGCTCCAATCTGTATTTTCTGGCGAATTGTACTTCGAAGACATAGGTCTTGATGCTGCCATCAGAACTGTATATGCCACAGATGCGTCAGAGTACCAAGAAAAACCATTGGCTGTTGCCATTCCCAAAACCATTGCAGACATCAAGGCACTCATCGCTTTTGCCACTGAAAAAAAAATATCGCTGATCCCAAGGGCCGCTGGTACTTCATTGGCAGGACAGGTTGTGGGCAGCGGTATAGTGGTGGACATCTCAAAATATTTTACTGCGATACTGGAGCTGAACGAAAAGGAAAAATGGGTTCGCGTTCAGCCAGGGGTCATTAGGGATGATTTGAATGCCTACCTGAAACCCTTTGGCCTGATGTTTGGCCCAGAAACCTCTACGGCCAACAGGGCCATGATTGGGGGGATGATTGGCAACAATTCGTGTGGGCTACATTCCATCATCTTGGGAACCACAAGAGATAGCCTTTTGGAAACAAATGTGATCCTGAGTGACGGCACGGAGACCGTTTTCAAAGGATTGACAAAAGTTGAACTGGACAACAAGTGCATAGGCTCAGGCGCTGAATCCGACATATACAATGCATTGAAATTGCTGGTCGGCAACAAGGAAAATCAGCAAGCCATCGAAGATGGTTTTCCAAGAAAAGATATCAAAAGAAGGAATACCGGTGATGCGCTCGATACAGTACTGGAAATGTCCAGGTTCGAAGATGAAAACCCATTCAACCTGAGCAAGCTCATTGCAGGATCAGAAGGTACGCTTTGTTTTGTTACAGAAGCAAAGTTGCAATTGCTGGACCTTCCTCCTTCACAAGTTGCCATGGTGGCTGTTCATGCCAGAACATTGCAAGATGCGCTACAGGCCAATCTTGTGGCACTTGAACACGGCTGTGCTGCATCAGAACTGGTGGATGATTTTATCTTGCAGTTCACCAAATCATCACCGGAACTTTCACAAAGCCGCGCATTCATTGAGGGAGAGCCCAAGGCCATCCTGATGGTTGAGTTCTTCAACAATAATCAAAATGAATTGATGCTGCAATGTCAATCACTCATCAAGGCATTGCAAGAAAAAAATATTGGCTATGCATATCCAATCTTGCAGGATGAGCAATGCAAGCTGGCCTGGGATGTGCGAAAGGCAGGGCTGGGATTGTTGCGCAACCTTCCCGGAGATGCAAGACCAGTCAATCTTATCGAAGACTGTGCCGTTAGTCCACAGGACCTACCCAACTATATTGCAGATCTGGAGCAGTTGCTGCAAAGGCATGGTTTGCAATATTCCATGTATGCCCATGCAGGAGCAGGTGAGCTGCATGTTGAGCCCATCATCAACCTGAAGACGGAAAAGGGTCTACAGCAGTTCAGGCAAGTATTGACAGAAACTGCTGCATTGGTAAAATCATACAAAGGTTCATTGTCGGGAGAGCATGGTGATGGCCGATTGCGTGGAGAATTCATTCCCATGATGATGGGGGAGCACAACTATGGTTTGTTCAAGCAGGTCAAGCAAATCTTCGACCCCAACAATATTTTCAACCGGGGTAAGATTGTGGATACTCCACCCATGGATGAACAGTTGCGGTTCAACCCTGCAACCAGCGTCGTACCTGTGAGTACAGTGTATGATTTCAAACCGGAGGGAGGGTATCTAAAACTTACTGAAAAGTGCAGTGGTTCTGGCGATTGCAGGAAGACTGAGGTTACTGGAGGCACCATGTGTCCCAGTTATATGGCCACCCGGAGCGAGCGCGATACCACCCGTGCCCGTGCCAATGTATTGAGGCAGTACCTCACCAATGAGTCAACCAATGTCATTGATAAAGAGGAGGTAAAAGAGATCATGGATCTCTGTCTTTCTTGCAAGGCCTGTAAGTCTGAATGTCCGTCCAGCGTTGATGTGGCGAAGCTGAAGGGCGAATTCATGCAGTCCTATTATGATGACAAAGGCGTTCCATTCAGGACAAAACTGATTGGCAATTTTTCCAGCCAGATGAAAATGGCTTCCATGTTTTCGGGTATCTACAATTGGATGATCGAAACGCCCATCCTCAGAAAAACAATGAACCGATTGGTTGGATTTCATCCTGATCGCACACTGCCAAGCGTAGCTGGCACAACCCTGCGCAACTGGCATGCTGCAAGAACAAAAAGCCCAACCGGGAATGCCATTGTGAAAGACAAGGTCTATTTGTTTTGCGACGAGTTCACCAACTACAACGATGTGCAAATCGGTCAGCAATGTGTTTTGTTGATGGAGCGTTTGGGTTATGAAGTATTCATCATCAATCATCCTGATAGTGCAAGAACATATTTGTCGAAAGGATTGATCAGGGAAGCCAAAAAAATTGCTAATGAACAGGTGCAAATATTCT
>JBJOOI010000365.1:0-2770 GCA_046051375.1 Bacteroidota bacterium
GCATCTACCCCCATGTCAGAACCCCTGGTGCCTGCGCCTATATCAGACCTGTTCTTGATGAGTTGAATGTTCATGACACTAAATTAAACGGGAATATTGAAAACATGGCGTTTATTGGATCATGTTGCTGTTAATTTTTTTAAAATACGGTGCCATATAAAACCATGGAGGCTGATGATTTATGACTAATTTCATTATAAAGAGAAAAGAGATTTGAAGCGATTTTTCATAAGAGGTTTGACTACCATAATGCTGTTGATTTGGGGGGCATCCTTATCTGCCCAAAACAACGGTATCAGCATCGCTTTTTTTCCTGAAGGAGGAAAACTCATCACAGGAGAATCCTGCATCATTGGATTCAAGGCCATTTCAGCAAAGGGAGAACCCCTTACCACGCGGTTCAAGATTGTGGATGATAAAAAAAATATCTACGGCGAAACCATCAGTTTTCATGAAGGAAGAGGATCTTTTGAAATCTTACCCGAAGAGGGATACCAATACTTTTTGACCTGTAAAACAGACAGCGCAGAGCAATCTTTCCCCTTGCCCACGCAATCAGCTAAAGGATTGGCACTGAAACTGAGCCAGCATCCGCAAGGTTTTCAATTTGAATTGGCCAACCATGCTGAAGCCATGGAAGAACAACCTGCATCGATCATTGGAGCAATGAACGGGCGAACTGTTTTCAGGGTTGAAGTGCCCAATGGCAAGCCATATTTTCGGGGGCTTATTTCAACTGTTTCAACATCTATTCTTTCGGGGATCATGAATGTATTGGTATTGAACAAGGAAAACAAGGTGCTTTCGGAAAGACCTGTTTTTGTATATCGCCCCATAGAAAAACTCCAGGTGACGAAAATAGATGCCCTGCTGCTCGAAGCCAACTGGTATGTTCAAACAACAGAGGATTCTGCCAAACAGGCATTGGACCTGCAGATGCTGACCCATGATTTCAAACCCGGGCTGATTCAACTGCTCAGCGGTAATGCGCCCATGGTCATGGATTCCATCAAAAGTATGAGTGAAGTGGTTGTGCGCAGCAAAAAAAAATCTGCCACTGAGGAGCTGAATGATTTCTATTCAAAAGGATTTTTTTCATCGGGTGAAACAAAGATCATTGACCTGGTCAATGGGCCAGACAAAATTGTACATGAGAACATCATTGAATTCCTGAAGTTCAAAGTGCCAGGGCTTTCTGTGGTTGACCCCAATTATGAAAATGCACCAATGCCAAGCATGGACCCATTTGATGATCCATCAGGATACCGCATTTATTTCCGACAGCAGGCCACTATCAGCAGTTTGGGCAACGCACCCATGGCCATTTATTTGAATGAGGTCCAGATCAGCCCAACAGTGCTGGCTACTGTTCCAGCCAATGACATAGTGTTGATCAAAGTGTTCAGCAATTTTGCTATGGCACCCGGAGGTGGAGCAGGCGGGGCTCTGGCGATTTATACCAAAAAGCCCAACCCCAAAAAAGGCTGATTATTTTTGGCGGAATCTGCTACCGAATTTCCTCAAGTGGTAAGTAAAGCTCAACAGAAAATACCTGTTCAATACTTCCTGGCGTACATCTTCAATGTAGTTGAGCTCAACGTTTCGGTTGACACTCTTGTTTGCATTCAACAGATCAAACAAGGTGAGCCTCAATTCTGCTTTCTTTGCCTGGCCAAAGAGTTTGGCAACACCTGCATTCCATAGTGGAATGGATTGGTTGATGGCAGACGCATTCCCCCTGAACATGATGTAATCAAAATCATTGGTAAACAGCCACCCTTTTTTGGTATTGATGGTTGGTTCTGCAGAAATTCGGTGGTTGTAAAAATTGGCATTCTGTCTTCCTGCGATGGTGTACTTGATGTAATTGATGGATGAATTGCCTGAAAGACCAAGATCTAACCAATCTTTCAGGTTCAAATTGAAGTTCAGGCGACCGCCATAGGTATTGCGGAAAGTATATCCCTTCAAAGCATTGAAAAGGCTTACCTCTCTGCTATTGTTGATCCAGGACATGATGTTGATGGAAGATTTGGGATTCTTCATCGATATGCTGTAATGAATGTTAACCCCTGAGGCATAGGCTCCATCAAGGTTCAATGGCTTGATGTATTGGGCTCCATTGGGCAACGAATAGCCATCGACCAAAAGATTGGTACCCGTTGTGTTCAATGTAATAGCATTGGATATTTTTCTTGCCGTGGTGGAGGCATTCATGTTGATGGAAAGATTGTTGGTCTTTCGCTTGTTCAGAAAATTATACGTAGCCTCCAGCCTGTTGGTAAATTCCTGCTTCAACAAAGGATTACCTGCACGCACATACATGATGCTGCTGTTGTTGACCACGTCCTGCAGCTGGGTTACATAGGGTTGTTGTGTAAACCCACGGTAATTCAACCGCAAACTCTGGGAACGACCCTTTCTGTACTGAAGAAAAAAGGTAGGAAAAACATCAACAAAAGAATTCTTGAGATCAGATTTGGTAGTCCTGTTGTTGCTGGTCAGTGTTGCTTTTTGCACAGCAAGTCCGGCAACATAATTCCAGAGCGGGCTTACCTGCCTGCGGTAACTGACGCCACTCCTGTGGGCCTTGTTGTCATTTTCAAATGCATTGGTCAGCCCTGGAACCTTGATTGAATAGACTTTGGTGAACTTGTCCAATTTATTGGTTTGCTGATCAGAAATTCCTGTATTGTAGTTGTAGCTGTAAGTAAACTCGAGTTGAGATTTGGTGGTCAAAGGCTCGGTATAGGAAAGGCTTCCACCATAA
>JBJOOI010000366.1:0-2764 GCA_046051375.1 Bacteroidota bacterium
GCAGGAAACAATATCATTAAAAAAATAAACCTCAAAGATATGATCGTTGAGTAAACTCAACTTGGCCCGTTTTTTAATCTACCCCCCTACCCAATCCTACTCCAATTCCAATTCCAATCCTACAAATCCATTTTATGAAAAACTTTTCCTTCATTCTGCTTTTTGCTGCCATTTGTACAGCAAAAAATGCAACTGCCGCTCCAACACTGAACAGTTATCCTACAGCAGAAGCAACCATTTATATTGATTTTGACGGTCACGACGTGAACAACTCCATGTGGAATTATGGCACACCATTTTCCTGCTTGCCTGCTTCCATGACTGATGCTCAAATAACAGAGGCATTCAACAGAATTGCTGAGGATTTCAGGCCTTTCAACATCAACATAACCACCGACCTTTCCAAATTTCTGAAAGCACCACTCTCCCAGAGAATTCGTGTGGTTGTAACCCCTACCAGCGCATGGTATGCAGGGGTTGCAGGCATTGCATATGTAACGTCTTTCACATGGGGTGATGACACACCCGCTTTTGTATTCAGTGACCGCCTGGGAAACAATGCAAAAAGAGTGGCAGAAGCAGTGTCTCATGAAACCGGACATACACTTGGCTTATACCACCAATCTGCTTACACATCTACCTGCACTTTGACAAGCTCTTATCATACAGGAATTGGAACAGGAGAAATCTCCTGGGGTCCTATCATGGGCAATGTTGCTTCCAGGAATACCACACAATGGAATTTTGGACCAACCCCCAATGGCTGCGCTTTCGTACAAGACAACCTTAGCATCATTACTTCTACAAACGGATTTGGTTACAGACCCGATGATTATGCAGACCTTTATACTGGTGCCAGCCCAGTGATCATCAGCAACAATATTTTCAGCAGAACTGGGGTTATTTCCACCGGTGCTGACAAGGATTATTTTCGCTTTGACCTGAGCCAGAAAGGGGCACTTAAATTGAATGTTACCCCATTCAATGTAGGAGCAGGAAACAGCGGAGCCAACCTTGATGTAAAAATCATCCTCCAGGATTCAAAAGGAACATCAATCAGAACCTATGACATCGTCGATTCCCTGAATGCAAGAATTGATACAACATTGAGTGCTGGCACCTATTATGTAATCATCGATGGAACAGGAAATGTCAATGCTGGCAATGATTACGGAAGCCTCGGCGCTTACACCATTGACGGTACCTATTTCGGAACAACAACCGCTACACCGACAAGCCCAACCTCAAGTTCCAACAGCAATACAACTATAACTGGCATCAAGGTTAAAAATGGCAACAAACTCAATTGGAACCCCAATAGTTTGAAAGGAACTGCAGCAATCAGCGTAATGGTTGCAACAGAAGAGGGTGACTTCAAAGAGATCGCAAGGCCAGCCTTGACTACAAGCAGCTATGTACACCAGGTGACTGCACCTGCATCGTACACTTACATGCTGAAATTCATCGAAAAAGACGGATCTGTACAATTCAGCAATACCGTCTCCATTGAAAACAAAAATGATGGCACAGGAATATTCAAGGTAATCAAACAGGCACAACAACCTGTGATCGTGAACGCAGCAGAAGCTTATGAATACCAGGTTGTGGACAATTTTGGTCATGTGGTTATGACAGGAAAAGCAAATGCGGGTACCAAGACAATCGATGTAAGAAATCATCCTGCAGGAGTGTACAACCTGAGACTGCTCAACGAAACAGAAAACAGAACTGAAAAGTTCCTGAACAAATAATTAACTTTTTCTCATAAATGGTAATATTGGTTGGAATGAACCCTCCCTTGTCTAAGGGAGGGTTCCCTATTTTGATCATGGCAGCAACAACCATATCTGCTTATCTTTGCAGCATGACAGCATCAACTACAAGGGTAAGATTTGCTCCCAGCCCAACAGGGGGTCTCCATCTCGGTGGTGTAAGGACAGCCCTGTTCAATTACCTATTTGCCCATCAACAGAAGGGGCAATTCATCCTCCGCATAGAAGACACAGACCAGGGACGTTTTGTTCCAGGCGCAGAACAATACATCATAGACTGCCTTGACTGGTGTGGCATTTCACCAGACGAAGGTCCGCACAAAGAAGGAGCCTATGGCCCATACCGCCAATCAGAAAGAAAAAGCAGTTACAAAAAATATGCAGATCAGCTGATCAAACAAGGACATGCGTATTATGCATTTGATACCCCTGAGGAGCTGGAGAAAATGCGCGAGGCATTCCGCTCTGACGCCAACCCATCCCCACAATACGACAGCAAGGTCCGGATGCAAATGAACAATTCCCTGACCATGACCAGTGATAAAGTCGCTGCGTTGATCGAGCAGGGAACGCCCTATGTTGTTCGCATCAAAATGCCAAGCTCAACAGAAATCACCTTGCATGACATGATCAGGGGTGAAATTGTTTTCAATACCGATCAGGTGGACGACAAGGTCCTGCTCAAAGCAGACGGAATGCCTACCTACCACCTTGCTGTTGTAGCAGATGACCACGAAATGAAAATCACCCATGCATTCCGGGGAGAAGAATGGCTGCCTTCAGCGCCGGTTCATGTTTTGCTTTGGGATTACCTCGGTTGGAAAAACGAAATGCCCCAGTGGGCCCATCTCCCATTGATCCTGAAGCCCGATGGTCAGGGAAAACTGAGCAAAAGGGATGGCGACCGGCTTGGATTTCCCGTTTTTGCCATGGACTGGCAAGACCCCAAATCAGCTGAACTCACCAAAGGGTTCAAGGAAATGGGTTTTCTG
>JBJOOI010000367.1:0-2943 GCA_046051375.1 Bacteroidota bacterium
AATGTTAGAGAGGTTGTTCATCCAGAATTATGCTATCATCGCAGAATTGGAAATTTCGTTTTCCAAGGGGTTGGTGATTATTACCGGAGAGACGGGTGCCGGCAAGAGCATCCTGATGGGCGCGCTTGGGCTGGCGCTTGGGGATAGGGCAGACAGTAGCCAATTGAGGGATAAGGACAAGAAGACAGTCATTGAGGCTGTTTTCAAAACCATGCGTACTGCTTCAATGGTACAGTTTTTCAATGAGGCGGATATCGAACTAGAGGAAGAAATCATCCTCAGGAGAGAAATTCAGTCTTCAGGAAAGTCAAGGGCTTTTATCAATGATACTCCCGTCAGCCTTGCCCAGCTGCAGCAACTGGCAACAATTTTGGTAGACCTCCACCAGCAGTTTGATACACTGGAGTTGGGCAATAAACATTTTCAGCGTGTTTTGCTGGATGCAAGGGCTGAATGCATGCAGGAAATGGTTGCGTACACAGACCTCTACAGCCAATCTACTGCTATTCAAAAAAAGATTGCAGCCATTGAAGCCCTGCTTCAGAAAGCACAGCAGGAAAGGGATTACAAACTTTTTCTATTGAATGAATTGGAGGAGCTGAACTGGACAGATGGTGAAGCAAGGTTGATTGAAGAAGAGCTTGACCTGCTCTCTCATGCAGACCAGATCAGGCTTGGCGTAGGCAAGATAGGATTTGTGATGAACGAAGGTGAACAACCATTGATTCCTCAAATCAGGTCAATGGTGTCCCAGTTACAGTCCCTGGCCAGCCATCATCCTTCATTGCCCGCCTTGGTAGCAAGGCTGGAGTCTTCCTATGTGGAGATCAAGGACATCAGCAATGACCTTGAATCGTTGCTGGATGGCATTTCGGTTGACGACAAAAGAATGGAACAGTTGAATGAGCGCCTGGCCAATGCCCAGCGCTTGTCCAAAAAGCATGCACTGCCTGCCATTGATGATCTTGTTGGACAAAGAATTGAACTGTCCAATGAATTGGCGGTTTTTGAAACATCTCAGGATGAATTGACAACACTGCAAAAACAATTGCAAACCCTTCATGCCAGTGCCACAGCATTGGCTTCGGTGCTAAGCAAGAAACGAAAAGCACAGGTGCCCGTTCTCGAAGCAGCTTCTACAGAATTGTTGAAGAGGGTTGGAATGCCCAACGCTTCATTGAAAATTGATCTCAAACCCATTGCCCTATCTGCCTCGGGAACAGAGGATGTCTCATTTCTTTTTGATGCCAACAAAAGCGGCCATTACGAGCCATTGCACAAAGTGGCCAGTGGGGGAGAATTGAGCAGGTTGATGCTTGTGCTCAAATCACTGGTGGCAGGATCATTGGAGATGCCCACCTTGATATTTGATGAGATTGACAGCGGCATCAGTGGTGAAGCCGCCAAGCAGGTCGGTGTCCTGATGGAAGAGCTGGCCATCAATCATCAACTCATTGCCATTACCCATCAGCCGCAGATCGCTGCCCGTGCCAATCAACACCTCTATGTTTTCAAACAAGAGCAAAATGGCAGCATTACCACCAGTATACGTGTTCTCAGTGAACAGGAACGCATCCAAACCATTGCCAAAATGTTGGCGGGCGAAAATCCCAGCGAAGCAGTGCTGGCTTCCGCAAGGGAAATGATGAAATAGTTGAAGTGGTTTAAGCAGTTGAAGAATAAAACTCAACCTCTTCAACCTCCTCAACCCCTTCAACAAATTCCCTATATTTGCCCCCAAATCTATCAGCTATGTCCAATCAACTGCTCAAAGGAAAAAAAGGAATCATTTTTGGTGCGCTGGATGAGAAGTCCATTGCCTGGAAAACAGCACTGGCCTGCCATGCACAAGGTGCGGAAATCGTATTGTCCAATGCTCCCATCGCATTGAGAATGGGAGAGATCAATAAATTGTCTGAGCAGATCAATGCCCCCGTTATTGGCGCAGATGTGACCAATATGGATGACCTCAAAAATCTCTTTACCGAGAGCATGAAACATTTTGGTGGTGGCATCGACTTCATCCTTCATTCTATCGGGATGAGCCTTAACCTGAGAAAAGGAAAGGGATATACCGAAATTGATTATGGATTCAACCAGAAAACCTTTGATATCTCTGCCATGTCTTTGCACCGTGTCTTGCGCACTGCCTGGGACATGGATGCCCTGAATGAGTGGGGAAGCGTGGTTGCCCTCAGCTATATTGCTGCACAAAGGGTTTTTCCTGACTACAATGAAATGGCTGATGCCAAGGCATTGCTGGAAAGCGTCACCCGTAGTTTTGGCTATCACTATGGCGTTAAAAAGAAAGTAAGGATCAATACCATCTCACAATCACCCACCAGAACAACTGCTGGTAGCGGCGTGAAGGGATTTGATGGTTTTGTGAACTATGCAGAGAAGATGAGTCCTCTGGGCAATGCATCCGGAGAGGATTGCGCCAACTATTGCGTGACCCTTTTCTCAGACATGACCAAGATGGTGACCATGCAAAACCTCTTCCATGACGGAGGATTTTCATTCACCGGCGTTACGCAAGCTGTTATCGAACAAATGGAAAAATAAATCAAGGCAAAATGAAGTGGAGAGATTATTTGGGATATATCGGTGTTGTTACCGGTTCTTTGACCTTTGTTCCTCAGGTCTGGATGGCCTGGAAAACCAGGTCTGTAGGTGATTTGTCCATTTGGATGCTCCTGATCCTGCTCACCAATGTAGTCATCTGGCTTATTTATGGAATTACAGGAAAGGACAAGGCCATGATCGCTCCTGATGCTGTATTTCAAACTGACTTTTTAGCACGACAGTTTAGTGAGACTTTCACAATACGCGAAAAGCCACCCTAGGGTGGCTTTTCGCGTATCAAAATAAATTAATATTCATCCTCATTGAAGAAGAAGTCATCCTGGCTTGGATAATCAGGCCAAATGTCGTCTATCCCTT
>JBJOOI010000368.1:0-2752 GCA_046051375.1 Bacteroidota bacterium
CTTCTGATGGTATTGTGCCCCGCCAGGGTGGCTACATTGATGGAAGTCGTTGTGCTGTCAATCTTTTTCAAGAAAACAGCAATATTATCGGCGGCGCCTCCGCAGTTTCCGGTAACAACGGATGTAACGCCATCATAGATATAATTGTCTGCGGTAGGCCTTTCAAATACACCTCCTTCAATATGTGCGTGAACATCAATAAAACCAGGAGAAACAATCATGTTCTTTGCATTGATGGTTTTTGTATTGGGGTATTGGGCAACCAATCCCTTTTTGATGGCAACAATCCTATTCCCCTTTACGCCAACATCAGCCCTGTACCAGCTGTTGCCTGTTCCATCAACAATGCGGCCATTGGTGATGATAAGATCGGGGGCTTGTTGGGCAAACAAAAGTGAATGAGAGAAGAGAAGAACAAAGAAAAGTTGTTTCACGATCGATGATTTTATGGGCGAAAAGTTAACCAATTTTTTGAATGCGTGTATATCAGGGTTATTTTGCCCAATAATGCCTAATTTCCCATTACCAACAGCGCATATGCCGATCAGGATTTTTATCACAGGAGGAACATTTGACAAGGAGTACAACGAGCTCAATGGGGAGCTTTTTTTCAAGGATACCCATCTCCATGAAATGCTCAGGCTTGGTCGCTCAAAACTTGAACTCGACATCACCACATTGATGATGATAGACAGCCTGGACATGACTGATGCAGACAGGGATAGGATTTCTCATGAATGCTCACATGCAACTGAGAATCGCATCCTCATCACCCATGGAACCGATACCATGGCCATTACCGCATCAGTGCTGGCAGAAAAAGTGAAGGATAAAACCATTGTCATTACCGGCGCTATGGTTCCCTACAAGTTCGGCAGCTCAGACGGAATGTTCAACCTGGGAAGCGCCCTGGCCTTTGTGCAAACCCTTCCTCATGGTGTATATATTGCCATGAACGGAAAAATTTTTGAAGGGAAAAATGTAAGAAAAAACAAATCGACAGGAGAATTCGAAACCATTAACCCAACATAACAGATACCATGAAGAAGATTTTATTATCCCTCGCTTTTGCCTCATTTTGTTTCTTCACAACACAGGCCCAGAAAAAAAAGAAAGAACCCGTGGCATCTGTAGTGGCTGCCCTGGTCAAGGCTATGGAAACTGGCGATCGCGCCTCACTGGAAAAACTTGCATCCGATCACCTCAGTTATGGCCATTCTGGCGGACATGTTGAAAACAAAGCTGAATTTGTTGAAGCCATTGCCAGTGGAACATCTGATTTTTTAACCATCGACATCAGCAAACAAAGCATTGATATCACAGGCAAAAATGCCATTGTAAGACACCAGCTTGATGCCAAAACAATGGACAAGGGCAAGCCAGGAGAAGCACACCTCAACGTGCTCTATGTTTTCAGGAAAGAAAATGGCGAGTGGAAAATGCTGGCCAGGCAGGCGGCGAAGATTGTGAAATAAGGTGAAACTGTCTCTTTTTCGATGACAGTTTAAATTACTTATTTCGCACTGATCTTAAGGATTCGACCGGGACCCTCTAGGGCCACATAAACCGAACCATCTGGAGCCTGTGCCACATGGCGCACCCTTCCCCTGATGCCATCAACTGTTCCGGCAGCGCTGATGGTTGAGCCATTCACAGTCAACCGATGAAGTTGTTGCGAAGCAAGTCCACCAGCCAAAAGACTTCCCTTCCATCCTTTGAAAGAATTGTTCGTGATGAAGGTCATTCCTGCTACACCGATAGATGGTGTCCAGGAAAATGAAGGCTCCGCGATACCGGATGCGGTATGTCCCTGTGAAATAATCGAATTATCATAATTCGTGCCCAGCGAATAAGCAGGCCAGCCGTAATTGGCGCCGGAGTTGATGATATTGATCTCATCTCCACCCTTGGGTCCATGCTCGGATTCCCATATAGCACCTGTGGTTGGATGGATAACCATTCCTTGAGGGTTACGGATACCATAGGCAAAAATTGTACTGGCGGTAGTTTGTCCAGGCAACACTGGATTGTCAGAAGGAATACCTCCCGAAGCAGTGATGCGGTGGATCTTCCCCCACGCTGAGCCCGTATTGGATGAATTCCGGTTGCTGGCCGTTGGCCCACCAAAACTACCAGTTCCGCCTTCTCCAACTGATATATACAACATGCGCTTGGCATCAAATGCTAAACGCGATCCATAGTGACCATTCCAGGTATTGCCTCCACCTGACTGAAAAACAGTTTCTATACTTTGAACCGCATTGCCTGCAATTTTGAATCGAATAACGCGAAGCTCTCCACTGCCATTGGTTGCGTTGGCTGCATAACATGCATAAACCCAACCATTGCTGGAATAATCTGGATGTACACGAACATCCATCAATCCGCCCTGACCACTGCTTCGCACTGATGGAAAGCCTGTTAATTCAGTTACAACGCCACCGCTCTGAAGATAAATCTTACCTCGCTTTTCAGTGAAAATCATATCGCCATTGGGAAGGAAATCAAACCCCCAGATGATCTCATAACCAGTAAGTAATGTGCTGATCGTGATCTGAGGTGGTGTAGTATCCTCAACAGGTTTTGAAGGCGAACGTTTGGCGCAAGCTGTTATGGCAACTATCAGTAAACCGCATATTGTAACTTGTTTCAAGGTGGTAATCATAAGTTGCATTTGATTGTGAATGATAGACAAAATTTGGTAATTATTGATCATACCCACCCTTCCGTTTTGCTTTTACTTGTGCAGGCC
>JBJOOI010000369.1:0-2748 GCA_046051375.1 Bacteroidota bacterium
AGTTTCATCAAGGTTGTTTTTCCGGAACCTGAGGGGCCTACGAAAGCAACTGTTTCGCCCTGTTTGACGGCAAAGCTGATGCCATCGATGGCCTTCTGTTTTGCTGTGATGTGTTTGAAGCCAACATGATCAAAACTGAGGGATTCAACATCGCCAAGATGAACCGGGTTTTCAGGTTTCATCTCCGGTTGCTTTTCCATCAACTTGTGATAATTGTTGATGGAGGCCTCCGCTTCGCGGTAAGAAAGAATGATGTTTCCAATTTCCTGCAATGGTCCAAAAATGAAGAAAGAGAAGAACTGCATGGTCACCATTTCGTGAGGCTGCATCTTGTCTTTGAACACCAGCCACATCAACAAAAACAAGATGACCTGGCGCAAAGTATTGACCAGCGTGCCTTGCAGGAAGCTGATGCTCCTGATTCTTTTTACTTTGGTGAGTTCCAGGCCAAGGATTTTGTACGTATCTGCATTCAACCGCTTGACTTCTTGTTGTGTCAGGCCGAGGCTCTTTACCAACTCGATATTTCTCAAGCTCTCTGTGGTGGTTCCAGCAAGAGAAGTGGTGCTGCTCACAATTTTTTTCTGGATCAGTTTTACTTTCTTGCTCAGGGCATTGGTTCCCCAGGAGAGCAATGAAATTCCCACCACATAAGCAATGGGAACGGACCAGTGCACATATACGGAAGCATAAATAAAGACAAAGATGACGCCTACGATAATGGCAAAAAGGGCATTGACAAAATAGTTGATGAATTTTTCCGTGTCGGTCCGCACTTTGGTGAGGATGCTCAGGGTTTCTCCACTCCGCTGGTCTTCAAACTCCTGATAGGGGAGTTTCATGGCATGCTGAAGCCCGTCGGTAAAGATCCTTGCCCCGAATTTCTGGATCACCACATTGGCAAAATAATCCTGCATGTTCTTGGCAATCCGGCTCATCATGGCCGTTCCCATCGACATGAGCAGCAAGGTTATGGTAGCGGAGAAAAAATCATCCCAGCTGAAATTGCTGCCATTTTCCTGCTTGATGTTGATGTCTTGGGAGAGCTTGATGATCTTTCCAAAGATGATGGGGTCAATCAGTGAGAACACCGTATTTATCGTTGCAAGGAGCATGGTGAGCCCAATAAGCCATTTATAAGGCTTGAGGTAGCCGTAAAGTAGTTTCATACGGCAAGATTACACCAAAAATGATGCCAATGTTTAAACTTCGATCAGAAGTTTTAGCTTTTTCGGAAAGTCCATTTGATCATCTCCTTCCAGCTGGCCTTTTTCCCGTACATAAGGATGCCCGTTCTGTAGATTTTTCCTGCAAACCAGGTGGTCAGGATGAATCCGCCAATCAAGCTGAGCATGGATGCTGCCAACTGCCAATAAGGCACGGTTCCCGGCACACCAAACGGAATCCTACCCATCATGATGATGGGGGAAGTGAAAGGGATGATGCTGGTCCAGATGGCCAAGGAGCTGCCAGGATTGCTGAGGACAGACTGCAGGATTACAAAGGAGAAGATGATGGGCATGCTGATGGGGAGCATCAATTGTTGCGCTTCCTGCGGATCTTCGTTGATCACAGAGCCGACGGCGGCAAACAAGGACGCATAAAAAAGGTAACCACCAAGGAAATAGAACAGGAAGAAACTGATGATCATCATCCAGTTCACACTTTCGATGAGGGTTGATTTTGCTTCCAGAATCCTGAGCGCAGTAGGATTGGCTGCGGCGGCACTACCGACCATCTGTTGACCCTGTTGCATGGATTGAAACTGCTGATAGGTTTCTGCAGGGATGAAGGCAGAGAGCGAGCTGGAAAGGGCCACCATCAAGGTAATCCACAAAAGCAATTGTGTGAGGCCTACCCCTGCGATACCAATGATCTTGCCCAACATGAGTTCAAAAGGTTTGCATGAAGAGACGATGACTTCTGCAATGCGGTTTGTTTTTTCTTCTGCCACTCCGCGCATCACCATGGCACCAAAAATGAACATGGTCATGTAGATCAACAGGCCACTGCCGAAACCTACACCATAGGCAATACCAGCATTGGATTCAGTTGATTTTCCCTCTTCGTCTGCGACCATGTTTTTCAGGACAACATTTTCCTCGGAGGCATCAGCAATGGAGTCGAGGGTAGATTTATCGATGCCTTTTTCCAGCAAGAGTTTGTTTTCCAAGGCCTTGTTCAGCTGGCGTTCAACATAGCGGGTAGTTTCAAAACCCAATTGCTTTGATGAGTGCAATTCCGCTACCAGCTTGCCTTCTGAGAGTTCTGGGTAAAGGATGCCGTCAAATTTTTTGTCTTTGTAATTGGTGCTGTCCGCTCCCTCAGGGAATGCAAAAACGACATCACCTGAATCGCTCTTGAGGTTTTCTTTCAGAAAGCCAGGATCATTGACAATGGCAATGGTCGTTTCTTCTTTTCCGCTGGCTGCAAAATAAACCGAGCCTGCAATAAAGCCGATGAAGATGATGGGCATGAGGAAAGTGACCAACAGAAAACGCTTGTTCCTGACCCTGGTGATGTATTCCCTTTTTATGATGAGTGAAACCTTGTTCATGTGATGATGTTAGAATGATCAGTTTTGGAATTGTCTTGCTTCTGGTGTTCCCTGGATGAGGCGAATGAAAATGTCGTTCAGTGAAGGAAGTACCTCATTGAAGGAACGGATGTTCAATCCTTTGTTGATGAAGAATTGGATCACGTCATTGTTGCTGAAACCATCGTTGATCCTGATGCGCAGCTTGTTTT
>JBJOOI010000370.1:0-2744 GCA_046051375.1 Bacteroidota bacterium
ACCTTTCCTGAAACGATGGAACCGATATACATCCCAATACCATAGGTGGCAAGGCTGATCAATGCCTGCGCCTGAGACTTGATTTTTTCGCCGGCTTTCTGATCTGTGTAAATCATTCCGCTCACAAAAAAGAAATCATAACAAACGCCATGCAGGAGAATCGCGGCATACAACATCCACTGACTGGAAGCAGGATCGCCATATCCAAAAAATACAAAACGGAGAATCCATGCCAGCAGCCCTACAATCAATATTTTTTTCACCCCAAATTTTCCGTAGGCAAAAGGCAATAATAGCATAAACAATACCTCAGACACCTGACCCAAAGACATGATGTTTTCTATCCTGAAAGTTTTGGGATCGGCATCAGGGAATGCCAACTTGTAGCCATCCGTAAGCGATGGATTTGCCCATGCATAGTAAAATGATAGGGGAATACAAATCAATACTGAGGAGATGAAAAAGATGAGGAAAGAACGGTCCTTGAACAAAACGAATGCGTCTTTACCGATGATTTGTCCGAAAGAACTGGGGCCTGTCGCAGTGGGCGGTGTTTTGGGCAGGAAAAATGACATCAAACCCAGGAACAGCGCAGAGAGCATGGCAATTTGAAAGATCATGACATTGTCTCCTACGCCCAGATAACCAACCAGGTTGGTCACAGCAATCCAAGCAAGCGTACCAAATACCCGGATGGCAGGAAACTCCTTTTCTGGGTTGCTCATGGCACGCATGGCGATGGAACTGGTGAGTGCTATGGTTGGAGCGAAAGTCAGGCAGTAGGCCAGCATCACCCAATAAAATGTATCTGCATCAGTGATGGTGGTCAACACATAAAGCAGGGCAGCTCCTGCAAGGTTCAAAACACCCAATACTTTCTGGGCCTCAAAAAACCTGTCCGCAAGCATCCCAACAAAAAACGGTGCTGCAATCATGGCGATGGAAAATGCTGCGTATGCACTGCCCACTTGGTCTCCAGTAGCATGCAACTGGTCTGTCATGTATTTGCTCATTTGTCCGTACCATGAACCCCATACAAAGAATTGCATGAACATCATGAGCGCTAGCTGAATCCTGGTGATCGATTTCATGTCAAAAATTATATTTCCAAGATAAAGATAATTTGGATGTTAGGCATCAATTGCTGGCAGACTGTCTTGAGGATTGTTGTAATTTGCATCTACAAGTTGAAGATGAAAAGAAAGGAACGATACGATGCAGTGATTGACCATTTTCAGGTGAACATCCCGGAAGCGGAAACAGAGCTCTTGTACGACAACCCCTTTCAGTTGTTGGTGGCAGTAATTCTTTCTGCGCAATGCACAGACAAGCGGGTGAACCTGACCACACCAGCCATTTTTGAAAAATTTCCAGACCCTGAAAGCATGGCTGCAACTGATTTTGACACCCTCTTCCCAATCATAAGGAGCATCTCCTATCCCAACAACAAAACAAAGCACCTGATTGGGATGGCCAACATGTTGATGAACGATTTCAATGGTGAAGTTCCGATGACTGTGGAAGAACTGATCAAGCTGCCAGGGGTTGGAAGAAAAACGGCCAATGTCATCACTTCTGTGATCGACCAGCAACCGAATATGGCGGTGGACACCCATGTGTTCAGGGTATCAGCCCGATTGGGTTTAACCCGTGGAGCCAAAACGCCATTGGCAGCAGAGAAACAATTGATCAAAAATATTCCGAAGGAATTGGTGCACAAGGCCCACCATTGGCTGATCCTCCATGGCAGGTACACTTGTCTTGCCAGAAACCCCAAATGCGGGGAATGTGGGTTAACTACCATCTGTCTTTACCACAAGGCGAACAACAAGGGATAAGATTTGGAGGATGGCTGTTACTCCCGAACACTATTGCATAGAAAATCCGTCCATGGAACCATAAGACGTAATACGGTCAGTTGAACTCTTAGATGGACTGAAATTGATTTTATTGAGTTCATCTAATCCTTCCTTCATCTGGAGGAACTGCTCCATCATGGGCGGATTGTTTTCGATGAATGATAAGAATTGGGCACTCTCCTCAGTTGACATTTCGTTATAAAGGTAACGCAACATAGATTCTGTTATTAATGAACTCATAATCAGCCTTTTATCAATTATAAATGATTGAAAAAGGATAGTCGGATTTAATGGTCATCAACAGGATAGAGGAATGGAGTGGTTATCAGATCTGGATATAAAAATCATCTGACCCCAATAAAACGGAAATACATTGATGATATTGTATGAATCATCAATGTATTTCACAACTCATACTGAATATCATTTTTCCCTGACCAGGAATACATCTTCATTGTCCCGTTTCATGAGGTATTGCTCACGGGCAACTTTTTCCAGCCAGAGGGGATTGGTCTTGATCAGGTCGATATCCTTTTTCGTCTGTTCGATCTGGTCCTTGTAATACTGTTTGCTCTGCTTGAGTTCATTCAATTCAGCCCTGTACTGGAAGTGCAGGAAGAGGTTATTATGGTCGAAGAACAGCATCCAGCCCACAAATAAAATGGAGGCCAGAACGAATTTGTTTTTGAAAACGTAGAGGAGCTTCATCGATTACATAAAAGTATGATATTTTTCCGGTCCTTGCTCTATAACACCTTGTCCATTGCATTTCGTACCTTTGCACCCAATGGAAAAATCAAATTTTGTAGACCAGATACGGGTGTTTTGCAAAAGCGGACACGGTGGGGCCGGCAGCAAGCACTTCGCGCGGACCAAATTCAATGC
>JBJOOI010000371.1:0-3186 GCA_046051375.1 Bacteroidota bacterium
ATGTCGGCATTTCATCATCATCTTCCCGTTGAACCCTCTCCTTTTTAACTACAAACATTGCCTTATTTTCAGGCTTTTGGTACTGTTTATTGGCTGGCTCGCCCAGACCATTGGCATAATCACTGGCTTTGGGCTCCATGTAGGGCATGTTCCATGAAACAGGATCAATTTTTTTGATGGCACTGCTGGGATGAAAAATTTTGCCGGTTCCAACTGTATTATAGCCCTGTGAAATCAGGTATTGTGGCAAGGTCACGATATCAGGATTGATATCACGCATCTGCGTTTTCAGGTCCCATACTTTTGTATAGTCAGGTCTCATTCCCGTCATCAGGCTGGCACGGGTAGGACCGCATACCGACTGTTGACAATAGTTGTTGTTGAACATTGTACCCATCCTGGCAAGGCGGTCAATGTTGGGCGTTTTGATGAGTTTGTTTCCATAGCAGCCCATGATGGGCTTCAGGTCATCAACAGCAATGAAAAGAATGTTGGGTTTCTTGCTTCAGGTCATCAACAGCAATGAAAAGAATGTTGGGTTTCTTGGCCTGCTGGGCCAAAAGGTCAACTGATAAAAATACAAGGATGGCTGAAATGATCAATACCGGCTTTCGCATCATGTTGTTGCTTTTTCAAGTTTTAATTTAATCAATATCCCGGATTCTGCGGGATATTTAAAGTGGTATTGTTGTCGATCTCGCGCTGGGGTATGGGCAACAACAAACGATCTTTTGTAACATAGGCCTGGATCTGGGCCAACGTTGGTCTTGGACTGGGATATTTACCATAATGTGCAGTATACGTTGCACTGTAGTGATTTTTAAGCGTTTGCTCAGCATTGATGGTTGTCATGGTTATATTGTACCTGAGCAAGTCATACCAGCGGACATTTTCAAATGCAAATTCCAACTTGCGTTCATTGGCCAGTTCCCTCTCAAACGATGCAACGGTATTGACTGCAGCAGGCAAAAGGTCTGTCAGCCCTGCCCTTTTCCGGGTTTGGTTGATCAAAGAAAGGCTTGCCGCTGAATTTCCCTGTGCTTCAGCAAGCATCAGCAAAACATCGGCATAGCGCATAACGATCCAGTCATTCTCTGCATCGTTGACGATAGATACTGGCGAAATCATTTTTTTGGGATACAGTACTTTGGTGCTGCCATATTCACCAATGCTGATGGCTTTCCTCAAATCATTTGCAGCATACAAAAGGTTCAAGTCAGGACTGGGGGTATTGAATCCACCTCCATCACCGATGATGACAGCAGTGCCACTCAGTTCAGGTGCAAAAGCGTTGGGAAAGGAAGAGCCAAGGCCTATACCGCCAGCCTTGTACCTGATGGCGAATAGAATTTCCCTGTTCATCTCATTTGAAATGGAGAATACATCACCATAGGTTGCAACAAGTCCATATCCACTGTTGGCGATGACATCATTCAACAATGGAATGGCTTCCGCTTTTCTGTTCAAGGTCAGGTAAACTTTTGCCAACATGGCTTTTGCTGTCCAGCTGTTTACACGACCCAACGAAGTCGAAGGAATGGAAGCATACTTCATTGAGGCACCATTGGCAGCAGCATAACCCAAATCAGCGATGATCAGCTTGTAAATTTCTGCAGATGATACCCTGTTCATTGAGGTAGCATCAAAGGGAGACAAAGGTTCATGTACGAGAAACACTCCGCCAAATTGCCTGACCAAATTGAAATAATGATAGGCCCTGATAAATGCAGCTTCAGCAGAAAGAACCTTCTTGTCAGCAGATGAAATCGAAACATCGGAAGTATCGGCTGTCATTGACCCTGCAGTGGGAGAATAATTGACATTAAGGCTGTGCAGGATCAGGTTGACATTGCGAATATTCGCATAGGTATTGATCCAAAAATTATAGATACCTTGGTGAGAAGTGTTCGGAATAAAAAGATCCAGGTCACTCAAATCGCGGTTGGGCACTGATTTGCTGGCAGCATTGCCCATGAGGGTATTGTCACTCCTGAGCTCAGACATTTTCCATTCCTCAAGCAGGGGCTTTTGCATGCCATTGTAACAGCCAATAAGGGCTGTTTGGATGTCTGTGGTATTTTTATAAAAAGTTGCAGTGGTTACATTGCTGAGTGGATACAGCTCAATGTTTTTTTTGCAGGAAGCAAGGAAAAACATGCAAACCAGAAGGACAGATATAAATGATTTCATATTGCTGTTTTTATTCGTTGGAAATTAGAAATTGATATCAATGCCTATCAAGACAGTTTTAGGAATCGGGAAAGATCCACGCTGGTATCCATCAATCAAAACGGATGAATATGCACCGTTAGAGAACCTTCCTTCAGGATTGAGTCCTCGGTATCCTTTTGCTGTTTTGAAATAAAGATTCTGCGCAGAAAAATAAAACCGCATGCTGTTGATCTTTACTTTTTTCATGAATGCAGCAGGAATGGTATATCCTATGTTCACATCGCGTAAAGAAAAATACGATGCGTCTTCGATGACATAGTCTGTAAGCATCCAGTTGTATCCAACAGTGGAAAACGGAGTCTTGCCATCACCGGGAAATTTCGCACTGACCCAACGGTTTTGGTTGTATGTCTTGATTGTCCTTCTTGATTCATTGTAATTGGGATCACCATTGATCAGCTTACCACCCTGAACACCTTGTAAAGTAAAACTAACATCAAAGCCCTTGAAACCAA
This sequence comes from Bacteroidota bacterium, assembly GCA_046051375.1. Classification (GTDB taxonomy): domain Bacteria; phylum Bacteroidota; class Bacteroidia; order Chitinophagales; family Chitinophagaceae; genus Pollutibacter. The sequence continues at coordinate 2,688 of JBJOOI010000371.1, forward strand.
AATTATTGGTCAATCCCCAGGTGAAATCAGGATATGGATTGCCGAGATCTGTTCTGTCTTCATTGTCAAGCTTGTTGTCTCCATTGACGTCTACAAGTTTCAATCCTCCGGGAACAAAAACATTGCTCATTGAACTGGTCAACCCGCTGGCCAAAGCCTTGTTGATCTGGTCTTGGGAAAGCCAAACACCATCTGTCTTGAATCCAAAAAACTGAACCAATGGATTACCCACCTTGTTTCGATAAACTTCAGTTCTTTCTCCCTGGTTCAGCAAATAGGCTTCAGTTCCCAGTTCAATGATGCTGTTCTTGTTGTGTGAAAAATTACCAGAAGTAGACCACTTGAAATTTTTGGTTTGAATATTTCTGGTGGTCAATTCCAACTCAATACCTGTATTTCTAAGGCTTCCGATATTGTTCCAAAACTGCGGAACACCGGTAAATGCCATGGCAGATTGTTGGAGCAGGAGTTTGTCTGTTTTTGATTTGTAAGCATCCAG
>JBJOOI010000372.1:0-3309 GCA_046051375.1 Bacteroidota bacterium
AGAACGATTGAAGACTGATTTTCTCCATTAATTATGTTATCATCCTTGAGCCATTGAAAAGTATAGGTTTCATTACTAGCAAGATTGGTCACATTTATTTTTAATGAGTCACCCTGACATATTGATCTTTGACCAGAAGTAGATAGAGAAATTGAATTTCCGCCACTCTGTGCATATGAACATGAAAAAAGTGTCGAAAAACCAATTAAAATTGAAAATAAAAGCCTCATAGGTTAGTAAATAATTGATACTTAAAAAAAGTATCACATAAAAATAATTAAATTTTACCTATTCACTTTATATGCTAAAAATTTTATATACGACTAAAATAATTTAACAGTCAAGCCTGCACCGGTTGTAATGGTCAGTTGATGGTTAGTATAGGTGACTCCGTTTGCAATATCTTCCTTCAACAACAAAGGCCCATCGGCATCTAGAAAATCCACCAAAGGTGCCAGGTGCGCCAGTGCGGCTGTGCCTATACTGCTCTCATTCATGCAGCCGAGCATCACTTGGAGGTTCAAGGCCCTGGCTTTTTTGATCATTTCCAATGCAGGAGTAATACCACTGCATTTGGTGAGTTTGATACCGAGCATCACTTGGAGGTTCAAGGCCCTGGCTTTTTTGATCATTTCCAATGCAGGAGTAATACCACTGCATTTGGTGAGTTTGATATTGATTCCAGAAAAGTATCCAGCACATTTTTTAACATCCTTCTCCCCTACGCAAGACTCATCAGCAATAATGGGAATTGATGTAGTACTTTTTAAAACTTTGGTTCCTTCAAAATCTTCTTTGGCAAGGGGCTGTTCAATCAGTTCAATATTGAGTTCTTCCAAAACTGGTACTATTTGCATGGCTTGATCAAAGGTCCAGCCAGCATTGGCATCAACCCTGATGATGGCATCGGTATGTTTTCTGATGGCCTTCAGCTTTTCAAGATCATCTGAAGTCCCGACTTTAATTTTGTATATCGGTGCTGGATGTGCATCTATTTTCTCCAGCATCTTTTCCAGCGAATCGATGCCTACGGTATAATCAGTCTTAGGTGCTTTGTCCAGATTTAAGTTCCACAATTCATACAATGGCTTTCTCCTGAGTTTACCGTAAATATCCCAGCCTGCCATGTCCAATGCACAAACCAAAAAAGGATTGTTGGGAAACAAATGGTGTAAAAAATGCCAGAATCGTTTGGGGTCAGTCAAGGAAAAGGATTCAACAAACTTTCGTTTTGCCTCAAGATCTGCTACCATCTGATCAGTAGTAATGTCATAATATGCAATGGCTGGCGCTTCACCGTAACCAAGAATGCCACGAAAATTCAGTTCAACAATAAAGGTAGGCTGGTGTGTTTTTGTCCCTTTGGAAATGGTGAATGGATATTCAAAAGCAAGCTCTTTTTGCCAGTAGCGAATTGTAAACATATATTTTACTGTATCGTCCGTTTAAAGCCAATGAAATTTCAGTCTAACCCTATCTGTGGTTTGCACTGATCAAATAGTTGAGGTCTTGATTAAAGGTATCATTTTTAATCAGTTCCTCAAGCGTCATGTGCATTCTGAATCTCCAATAATGGTTAGGATCTCCAGGAACATTGATCCGTTCTGCATATGGATCTTCCAATCGAAGACAATCATTCATGGCGAGCAGATCCTGCAATTGAAAAACTGCCCACATGGCTGGTGAAGCCAGGTGTTGTAATATAACGGAACGAACGATTTGACTTGTAGCGGCTGCTAGAGCTTTTCCGTGCTGCCAAAGCTGTTCATTAAAGAATTGTTGTGTTTTGTTCTGATCTTCCAACCACCATTCACGGATCGTGCTCATGTCGTGGGTAGATGGGGTGACAACAGAAAGATAAGGCGCATGGGATGGATCAAAAAAGGAAGTATTCAACTGTTTAGGCATTCTTTGCACTTCCATGCTCAGAAAACCAAGCGATGACATCACGGCTGGAACACTTTGAGGAACCATTCCCAGGTCTTCTCCGCAGATGAGCATATCGGTACAAAGTTTTAATGCGGGAAGTTTTTCAATCGCTTCATGCTTCCAGATATGCTCCTGTCTGTGGTAGAAATAATCATCATACAAGGAAGAAAGCTGATGCTGCAGATGTGCATTCAGGTGTTGAAATGACAGGGTTTTGGAGGCATTGAAACGGAAGTGATAACCATTTTTGTTATCTCCATCAGGCCAAAGAATAACGTTGGCATGAAGATTGAACAAAACCTGTTTTAATCCTTTCTTCGAATCATCCAGTCCTTCAGATGTAAAATAATCTTCAATTTTTCGTTGTGTATCAAAGATAGATTTGAAACGATAGGTTGTATCTCCATTGGATTGCAGAAAATATTTAACATCAGCATCCATATGACCTGCCGATTGCACAATTACCGCATCTGTGATATATGGTTTGCAATATCGATTGTTGTCAATAAAAACTCCTCTCTGCTCAAATTCATTCCTTGAAACAGGAATGGCAGGAACAAACCTGCCCATGATTCCTTCAATGGCATGAGCTGGTATAGACCATATGCGAAAAAAACCAAGTATATGATCAATCCTGAAAGCATCAAAATAGTTAGACATTTGCTGGAAACGTTGTCTCCACCAGGCAAACCCATCAGCCTTCATGGTTTCCCAGTTGTAGGTTGGGAAACCCCAGTTCTGGCCTTTTACCGCAAAATCATCTGGTGGCGCACCTGCCTGCATATCAAGATTGTACAATGAAGGCTGCGTCCATGTATCTGCCCCATTCCTGTGAACACCAATGGCAATATCACCTTTGAGAATAATGCCTTTGCTGTTCGCATAATCATGGGCATTTTTCAACTGAAGATGCAATTGGTATTGGATGAAATAATGGAATGCAATGGCATCAAAATTTTCAGCCCCTGTTGCAGATAGTTCATCAATCAACAGATCATTGAATAATGCATATTTTCCCCAGGTTGAGGTATCGGGTGAGTTAAAATTGTCTCGGAGAAAACTATAGGCTGCATAAGGAACCAACCATGATTTGTTTTCATGAAAGAAATTTACATACTCAACTTCTTGAAAAACCTCATCCTTCATGGATTGATACAATAAAGTCAATGCATCCCACTTCAATTCCATAACAGCTTCATAATCAACACCAGTAGAGGCATTCAACAGATCCTTCTTGGATAGAAAGGGCTTGATTGTTTTTGCATACTTTTTTCCTGCAATGGTTTCAATTGAAGCATAAAGAGGATGAAGTGCAAAGGCCGATATGGCTGCATAGGGATAAGAATCAGCCTTAGTATGCGTGGAAGTAGTGTCGTTGAC
>JBJOOI010000373.1:0-4627 GCA_046051375.1 Bacteroidota bacterium
TTTTTTGTCGATGCCTGCTGTAGTCAATCCTCCAGACAGGAGACTTGAAATGATGTCCAGCATGATGGCAAATCCTGAACCTTTCCAGTATCCCATGGGCAAAATCCTTCTTGTCTGTTCAATGGCAGCCGGGTCATCAGTAAGATTTCCTTCCTGGTCAAATCCACCGGGATAAGGTAGTTTCTTGTTGGCAAGCCTTGTGACTTCCAGTTTGCCGTAGGAATATTGAGACATCGCCATGTCCAGCACCAGATGCCCTTCTTTTCTGGGAACAGCCATTATGAAAGGGTTGTTCCCAATACCAGAGGATTTGGCACCCCAGGGAGGCATACAGGATTCTGTATTGGTCCAGCAAATGCCGATAAATCCTTTTTCTGCTGCTTGCCATCCATAAGCACCGCCGCGCATCCAATGGGTGGTATTGTTGAGGCTGACAAGCCCCAGACCATTTGTTGATGCAATCTCAACAGCCCTGTCCATCGTAAAAATCGCATTGGTGATGCCTGGGCCAAGATTGCCGTTGTAAACCTCCATCGCACCAAGGCTGAGGTCAAGGCTTGGGGTTGCTTGAACATCTACCCAGCCCTTGCCGATATAGTCAACAAAACGTTCAACACGGTTCAGGCCATGGGAATAAATGCCGTCCATGCTGGATTCGGCATGTGTTTGTGCGCAAATTTCTGCTTTGTCTTCCGGCATCCCGGCCAGGGTAAAAGCCATCTTGATGGTGGCCTTCATTTCATCAAAAGGTATCCTTGTCATGGTTTTACAATACTACGTAAAAAATCATGGATTCATCTTTGGCAATAGCGCATGACCATTGTTGGCTGATGGGTTATGGTGCGTCATCTTTTTCGAATGTACAGCGCATTATTATTGTAGACCCTTATTCAATCCCAATACCACCAAAAATATTCACTGAAACAATGAAAAGCAATATTCAAGATAAACTGGTTGAGCAAAATCGGTATTCCGAGCGCTTTAAACTGATGAAGTCTTCTACAGGAATAAAGGGATTTGATGATATAACGTTTGGTGGTCTTCCACTCAACCGTCCAACACTGTTGGTTGGGTCCATTGGAAGTGGTAAAACATTCATGGCAATGGAATACATCATCAATGGAATTGAAATGTACAATGAGCCAGGTGTTTTCATGACTTTTGAGGAAAAAACGGATGAGTTGCTGGACAATGTTTCTTCTCTTGGATATGATATCAATCGGCTCATTGAAAACAAAAGCATTTATCTGGAGCATTTGGAAATCGGATCTAATATCAGCAAAGAAGTGGGCACTTATAAAATTGATGGTTTGTTTATAAGGCTTGAGCAGGCCATTGACAAGGTGAATGCCAAACGGGTAGTCCTTGATTCTTTGGATACCCTTTTTGCCAGTTTGGACAGGCATATTTTGCGATCAGAATTCAAAAGACTTTTTTCATGGCTAAAAGAAAAAAAGGTTACAGCCATAGTGACTGCTGAATTGGGCGATATTTTTTTGACCCGCATGGGTTTGGAGGAACTGATTGCCGATTGCGTCATTGAATTGAGCAACCGGGTAACCAATCAGATCAGCACTAGAAGATTGCGGATCTTAAAGTTCAGGGGATCGCCACATGCATTGAATGAATATCCATTTACCATTGACGAAAACAGGTTGACTGTTTTTCCCCTGATCAGTCAGGGACTCCAACAAAAATCAAGTACTGAACGCATTTCTTCAGGCATTCAAAAACTGGATGAAATGCTTGACAACAAAGGGTTTTATTTGGGCAGCAGTATTCTTGTTTCAGGCACGGCCGGGACAGGAAAATCAAGCCTGCTTTCGTCTTTTGCCAATGATGTTTGCAGCAAAAACCAAACATGTCTTTTTTGTGCATTTGAAGAAGCACCCAATCAGATCATCAGAAACATGTCATCGATAGGCCTGAACCTTCAGCCTCATGTTGCAGAAAACTTGTTGCAGTTTTATTTTGCCAGGCCTACTTTGCAAAATCTTGAATTGCATTTCATGGCCATCAAAGAAATCATCAAAAAAATAAAACCCCATGTTATTTTGCTTGACCCCATCACTAACCTGATGACAGAGGGACCTAACAGTGATGTACGCAGCATGCTTACGAGGTTCATTGATTTTTTAAAAACAAAGCAAATTACCGTCATGTTTTCGGCGGCAATAACAATTGGTTCCATTTCCCAGAACCCCAGTGATGAAGGCATTTCATCAATGGTAGACACCTGGATCATGGTTGAAGACCTGGAGTTTGAAGGAGAACGCAACAGGAGCATGTATGTCATGAAATCCAGGGGAATGAACCATTCAAAAGAAGTAAGGGAATTTGTCATTTCTTCTACCGGAATAAACCTCATTCCAATCATAAGAAACAAGCAGGGCATCTTGATAGGGTCTAAAAGGGTAGCCGCAGAAACAGAACGCGAAACAAATCCTGTAGCATGAACAAGGATTATATCAAAGAACTGGATTTTATTCTTTTTTCATTGATCAATGAATATGAAGACATCAATGAGGGAGTGAATTTTTATCAGGAGGAAGCCCCAAAAACAACCAAAGAAATGGTGACTGAAATGGTCATGGCAAAATATGGCTTAAAGGAATGGGAAATCAATGTGCTCTTTCATCATTTGTTGATTGACAAGTACATCATCAGTATTGAACCACTCACGATTTCATTGGAAGGCATTGTGTTTGAAGGGAATGGCGGCTATGCATGGTCTTTACAGGTGTTGTTGCTATCGGCACCCTGATATCAGCCATTTATTTCATCATTGAGATATTGAAACATTTGTCATGAAATGCATGGGTAGAAATTAGTGTTGGCCATCACCTGATTTAAGGGCAATGATTCCCAATATATCTGTTTGATGGAAGGCTAAGTTTACAAAACCATTGTCATTGTAAGTAATGCTGATGCCAGGAATTGCTGAATCATCAATGAATTGTTTGACATCAAAATTGGAAAGCCCGAATGATTTTCCAAGCCTGCACCAGTTGATGCTCAGGTCATATTTTTCAAAGCGGTATGCATCAGGAAGGGCAATCGCATCAAAGAGTTCGTTGGAGAAAAACTGTTTCAATCCCTTTTTCTCTTCATCCTTAAGCGCCAGTGTATTGATATAGGCATACAATGCACCAAAATGTTCATAAACGTTGATGCATCGCTGTTCAAAATCATTGGTAAAACAGTCTACATTGGGTTCGATGAGTGTCAATACATCAGGATGCAGGCCTGCAAGGCAATTCAACACATGGGCCCTTGATGCTTTTGTTTGAATATGGTGCAATGCCAGTGATGCATTGATGATCAAATTACAATTGTCCGTAGGAATCAACTGCCTTATTTCATCAAAGTCAATCTCTTCAATGGCCTGGTTGATGGGGTAAAATTGAAGCGTAAAATCCAGTGAAGTCTTCAGGCCGTTGAGCAAATGTTTACTGAATTCCAGTGAATCCTTTTGTATTTCAATCCCAATCAGGGTCACTGTTTCAAGGTTTTTACAACCATTGAGTGATTGTAACAATCTTGCCATTTGTACTGACCTGCCAATGCCAACATCAATAAGGCAAAGATGTTGTTGATTTCCTGCCAGTGCAATGATTGATTTTTCAACAAGTTTTTGTGCTTCAAGTACCAACGGAAACCTGTTGGCGAGTATGTCGAACAACTGGATCTGTGGGATTTCAAATTCTTTAAGATAGGTATTTTGAATTTGTTCAGGGGCTATGCCCTCGAATCGTGTATGCAATGCCCTCATTAAATGCTTGGTCAGCTCATCATCCGGCTTCCAGGAAAACTGTTGAGCACATTGTGCAATGACCGATGCTGCTTTATCCTCAACTGAATTTTTCATGGATTGGATATTTTAAAATGTCAATCAGTGGTTCATCCCTTTATCAAAAAGAGGGTTGCTGACGAAAACCTTGTCGTCAAGGGTCAGGAGAAAGGCTTTCAGCTTACTGCGCTCATCTGCACTGATGCTGAAGAGATTGGCATTATAATGGTCCAAAACCTTATCAATGGTGCTGAATCTTCCGTCATGCATGTAGGGCTTTGTATAGCCTATGTTTCTCAGGCTTGGCACCTTGAACCGGTAGAGGTCGCTGATATTTCTCGTAACAACATACCGGCCTGAATCCAACAGTTCGTTTGGCGGAAGTTTTGTGTTCCTGAAACTGTTGTCCGTAAACAGGGGCTCACTGTGGCATGCATTGCATTTTTGTACAAATACCTCATAGCCAGCCTGTTCATTGGTTGAGAAGCTGGCCTGTTTCCTTCTTACGCTGTCATATTTCGCTTCGTTGCTTACGGCCATCACCATGAATTGAGACAGGGCCTTCAGCAACTGGTCTTCAGTAGCTACAGCAGTGCCAAAAGCATCTTTGAACATGCTTCTGTACATGCCTGAGCTGTTGATTTTTTTGAGAATATTGGGCATTGTTTCCCCCATTTCAAGACTATTGGTAAATGGTTTTATCGGTTGTTGGTCCAGCTTGTCAACACTTCCATCCCACATGAAAGCATTGCTCCAGGCAAGGTTCATGATGGGCGGTGCGTTTCTCCTGGTCAGGCTTCCATGAAGACCATGGCTCAGGCTGTGATCGGGATGGGT
>JBJOOI010000374.1:0-2710 GCA_046051375.1 Bacteroidota bacterium
GCCATTTGGTCTTGTGATCTCTTTGCGCAACATGTAGCTCCTGATGGCCAGGTTGCCCATGAGAACAGTTTCAGTGAGCGGACCAGAGTAGTCAAACGATGAGCTGAGCTCTTTGTGTGCCTTGCTGTTGAATCCAGCCTTACAAGCTTCAGTCCAAGAGACCTGGTGTCCATATTCTGGCAATTTCACTACATTTTTGTCTGTCTCCGGGGCAACAATCTTCTCGCCTGTATTCAGGTAAACCTTAGGCCTGTTTCCATACATGTCAATGGCCATCAAACCTTTGGTACCATGGAGGAAAATGCCGTTGGCGCCGTTGCCATCTGTGCTCAGTGGCTCATTGGCAGGAAGCTGGTCGGGGTGGAAAGGACGAATACCGCCATCCATCCAAACCATTTTAACCGGACTGTTGTTTTTCTTGGTTGCAGGAAACTTGATTTCAACATGGGAGGAAGGAGGGCAACCCTCTGGGATGTATTCAGGATTCCAATCCCTGATGAATACTGACCCTACGCTGCATTCCACTTCTGTGGGATATCCCAGACCTAGGATCCTGAACGGAGAATCAATGGTATGGCATCCGATATCACCCAATGCGCCGGTACCAAAATTCCACCATCCACGCCATTTGAAGGGATGGAAGAGAGGATTATAGTCCATATAGGCTGCAGGTCCAATCCAGGTATCCCAGTCCTTGGCAGACATGGAGGCTGGAAGGGCAGGTTTGTCTGTTGGTACAGGGATGCCTTGAGGCCATACTGGCCTATCGGTCCATATGTTTACGGTATGAACTGTTCCAATCAAACCTTTGTCGAACCAATCCATGGCCACTTTCTGCAAAGGATTGGAAGCACCCTGGTTTCCCATCTGGGTCACTACCTTGTTTTTTCTGGCAGCCTCGGTAAGCATCCTTGCTTCGGCAATGTTATGCGTCAGTGGCTTTTGAACGTAAACGTGTTTGCCCATTGACATGCAGGCCATGGCAGCATAAGCATGAAAATGGTCTGGTGTTGAGATGGTTACTGCATCAATGTCTTTTCCAGACTTGTCCAGCATTTCCCTGAAATCGCGGTATTTCGCTGCATTGGGGAATTTTTCAAATGAGTTCTTGCATTTGTCCCAATCCAGGTCAGCCATGGCCACCACATTGTTGGCGCCATTGTTGTAGGAATTTAAAAGATCTGATTGCCCTTTACCACCCGCACCAATGGCAGCGATGTTGAGCTTATCGCTCGGGGCTGTGTATCCCTTTCCAATGACGTGGCGGGGAACAATAAAAAAACCTGCAGCGGCAATCGAGCCCTGCTTGATGAAATTTCTTCTGTTGTTTTGTTTTGGCATGACTATGGTTTTATGCTTCGTTTGATGTTGAATGTAAGCAAAAATTGCGATTCATTTATGATGAAAGTTTAACTTCATCAAGACAAATACAATAAAACAATTCATCAATCCCCCATAGAATTATGCAAGCAAGATTTTTCATCACGGTTGTAATGGCATTATTTTTTGCATTGCCTGACACAGATGCCCAAACAATTAACTCCCAACTGTATTCATCTTTGAAATGGCGGATGATTGGTCCGCACCGCGCAGGCAGAACGGTTGGCGTTTCAGGAGTTGCATCACAGCCCAATGTGTTTTACATCGGTGTAAACAATGGTGGTGTTTGGAAGACCAATGATTATGGCCATACATGGAAGCCTATTTTTGATGCGCAAAATACCGGCTCAGTGGGCGATGTTGTTGTGGCGCCTTCCAATCCTGATGTTATCTATGTTGGCAGTGGGGAGGGCATACAGAGGCCAGACCTTTCTGTGGGCAATGGTGTATACAAGTCCATCGATGCAGGAAAGACCTGGGTCAACCTGGGGCTTGGGGATGCCCAACAGATTGGCGGCATTGCAGTTGATGCCAAGGATGAGAACAGGGTTTTTGTGGCTGCACTGGGGCATCCATACGGACCCAACAAGGAGCGTGGGGTTTACAGAACCCTTGATGGTGGCAAAACGTTCAAGCAAGTACTTTACCTCAATGAAAATGCCGGAGCCATTCAGGTTACCATTGATCCGGTCAACCCAAAGGTGATTTATGCAGATATCTGGGCTGCCCGTCAGGGGCCCTGGGAAAATGGTGCATGGAATGGCAAGGAAAGTGGATTGTTCAAATCTACTGACGGAGGAGATACATGGAAGCGCCTGACCAAAGGGCTGCCTACCACAACCGAAGATGGGCTTGGCCGGATTGGCTTTACCATCGCCCCAAGCAATCCGAACAGGCTCTATGCCACCGTGGATGCTGAGAAGAATGGTGGAATTTACAGGAGTGATGATGCAGGCGAATCATGGTATTTGCTCACCAGCGATCCAAGGCTCTGGGGCCGGGGAAGTGATTTTGCAGAAGTAAAAGCAGATCCTCAAAATGCAGACATTGTTTATTCAGCCAATGTGGTGATGTGGAAGTCCATTGATGGTGGAAAAAACTGGACAGGCATCAAAGGTGCTCCCGGTGGCGATGACTATCATCGCATTTGGATCAATCCCAACAATTCCAATATCATGGCTTTGGGCGTTGATCAGGGTGGAGTAGTTACTGTCAATGGCGGGGAAACCTGGTCATCCTGGTACAATCAAGCTACAGCACAGTTCTATCATGTAAGCACAGACAATGCTTTTCCTTATAACGTTTATGGGGGTCAGCAGGAAAGTGGTTC
>JBJOOI010000375.1:0-2697 GCA_046051375.1 Bacteroidota bacterium
TTCAGATTTTTTTTCTTGCAGCTGTTTGATCATGTTCCATATTTCTGGAATTCTCCTGATCCAAATCATCTCCCTTCTTTTGGAGATCGCTTCTTCAGCAGTATAACCAAAATAAGTTTTTCCACCCTCCAGGCTGTTGGCAACGCCGCTCTGTCCCATCACAACAGCATTCTTGCCGATATTGATTGTCTTGTTGACGCCAACCTGTCCCCAGAGGATGACACCATCTTCAATGGTGGTTGCTCCTGCAATGCCTACCTGCGCTGCAAAGAGACAATTTTTTCCTACCACAACATCATGTCCAACATGCACCATGTTGTCCATTTTGGTGCCTTGGCCAATGATGGTATCATGCGTGACACCCCTGTCGATCGTACAACCAGCACCAATCTCAACAAAATCTTCAAGGATGACCCTTCCACAGCTGCTCATTTTTTTGTACCAGACATCCCTGTTCTTTTTTGTATTGTAATAAAATGCATCTGATCCGATGGTGGCGCCTGATTGTATAACAACATTGTCACCAATCATGCAATGATCCAATATGCTTACGTTGGGATGAATGATGCAATTTTTTCCAATGGAAACATGCTGTCCAATAAATGCATTCGGTGCAACATAACTACCTTCTCCAATCGACGCAGTTGGGTCAATCATTGTTGCAGCTGCATGAAACGGCCGGAACTGTGCAACGATTTTCAGGTATGCCTCAAAAGGTTGTTCAACAATGAGCAAAGCCTTTCCTGCAGGGCATTCTGTTGATTGGTCGATGATGATGAATGTTGCTGCTGAGTCGATGCATTTTTTGTAATATTTGGGATGATCTACAAATACAAGATCACCTTCTTCCACCTTGTGGATCTCATTGATGCCAGTAGTAAAACCTGCTGCATTGCCTTCTATCCTTGCATTGATCAATGTTGCAATCCACTCAATGGAAACGGGAGATGGGAACTTCATGTTGCTAAATTTCCAACAAAGATAATGCTATGCATTCACTGCATTCAAGATCAGATTTGATGCTGAGTGAGTTGAGTAATTAACATCTCGAAAAAAAATGTGAATAAAATAGTGAAACAAATATTTTAAGTTGATGAAATATATTTTTAATATTGTGTAGGGAATTTATTCCCGTACTTATTAACCCATATATATAACAGCGCCTGGTTTCAACCGGGCGTTGTGCATTTAAGCAGTTTCAGTTCTGCAAATTCTTTTCAGGCCTGCATTTCAGCCAAAAAATTCTCTTACATTGCAATAAATATTTTACATGTTAAGATCGATGACCGGTTACGGAAGAGCAGAAAATGCAATCAATGAAAAAGTTGTTTTGGTGGAGTTGCGCTCTTTGAATGGAAAACAATTTGAATTGTTGCTCAAGTTACCGGTACAGCTTAAGCCTTTTGAATTTGAAATCAGGAACATGCTTTCTGAACAACTTGTCAGGGGAAGCATTGAATGCACCATCATCATCAAGCAAAACGGAGCGACGAGGCCAACGTCAGTCAACCTCGATCTTGCTGCATCAACAACCAAATCAAAGGCCTGGCAGAAAAATTGGAGGCCGATGACAGCCAATTGCTTGCATCCATCCTGCGGATGCCTGAAGTGGTATCTACTTCAACCGAGACCATCAGTGATGAAGAATGGGATGCATTCAAATCCACCATTGCAGAGGCGCTTGCCATGATCAACAAGCACAGGTCAGACGAAGGATTGGCATTGGAAAACGAATTGTTGTCTCGGATTGCCAACATTGAAACGTTGCAGCAAAAAGTAATCAGCCTTGAACCATTGAGGAAACAGAAGATCAGAGAAAATATCCTGAAGCTGTTGGAAGAACAGGTTGGCAAGGACAATGTGGACAAGAACAGGTTTGAACAGGAACTCATTTATTATATAGAGAAAATAGACCTTACCGAAGAGCAGGTAAGGCTTTCCAATCACTGTGTTTATTTCAGGACCCTGCTGGCAGAGCAGGAACTTTCAAAAGGCCGTAAACTTTCATTCCTGTTGCAAGAGATTGGCAGGGAGATCAATACAACCGGTTCAAAAGCTTACGATTCAGAAATCCAGAAATCAGTAGTGGAGATGAAGGATGAGCTTGAAAAAGCCAAAGAGCAGATCCTTAATGTGCTTTAAACATTTTTGCATTTTCAGTGCCATTTATGGATTGATGCCTAACTTTACAATATGTCATTCAAACAGCTTATTGTCATTGCATCTTTATTGACGGTTGTTTCATGCACCGAAACGGGCCTGTATGAGAAAGTGGTATTCATGCAGGGAAATGAGTGGTCCAATGCACAATCACCCGAATTCAACTTTGAAATCAAGGATACCAGTGCCAATTATCTTGTCTATTTTATATTTCGCCATGCTGATGCATACGAATACAACAATGTGTGGATCAAGTTGAACAGCAAACTTCCCGGAGATGCTGTTGCACGCAGTGAACGTTTTGATATTCCTCTGGCAGCCAACAGTCGCTGGTTGGGTTCCGGAATGGATGATATTTTTGATCATCGGGTCTTGCTTTACAAAGATCCCGTCAGGTTCATCAAACCCGGCAACTACACCATTCAGATCAACCATGACATGCGCATTGAACCACTCAGCCATGTTTTCAATGTTGGTCTTCGCCTGGAAAAATTGAAATAAGATGCATAAATTCTTTAATCGCATCCCCCTCAATTT
>JBJOOI010000376.1:0-2693 GCA_046051375.1 Bacteroidota bacterium
TTTCCAAAAACGCATGAAAACAATAATTAAAAAAATAAAACGCCATCATGTTAAACAAGTTGCCATTTATGGTATAGTTGGTGTTGTTGCATTAGTGGTGCAAACTGTTTTATATCTTGGTTTGTGTCGATTACATATCTACCCATTATACGCTACTTTTATTGGCTGTGGTGTTGGGATGGTGGTTGGATATTGTCCAAAGACAAACTCGGCAGGCCCTGGATGAGTATTGCCTGTCAGGGGCTTGGTGCAAGTGTTTGGCTCCCTTGCAAGGATCACCAAAGCGATGAACCTGAACAAGGAGCTACACTCAACATCAATGTACCCGATACCCTGATGGCAGTTGGCAATGGCAGACTGATTGGCAAGGAAAAATCCAAGCAAGGTTGGACTGCTTACAAATGGGAAGTGAAAAACCCGATCAATAACTACAATATCATCCCCTACATTGGTAAATATGTTTCCTTCAGCGAAACCTATCCCGGTGAAAAAGGAAAACTGGACTGTGATTATTGGGTCCTGGATTACAACCTCGACAAAGCCAAAAAACAGTTTGCACAAGTAAAGCCCATGCTGCAGGCATTTGAACATTGGTTTGGGCCTTATCCTTTTTATGAGGATGGCTTCAAGCTGGTAGAATCACCGCATCTTGGCATGGAGCACCAGAGTGCCGTTGCCTATGGCAATGGGTTTCAAAACGGATACAGAGGGCGAGACCTTTCTGGAAGCGGATGGGGATTGAACTGGGATTTCATCATCGTACACGAAAGCGGGCATGAATGGTTTGGCAACAACATCACTACCAATGAAGTGGCTGACATGTGGGTGCATGAAGGATTTACCAACTATTCTGAAACGATCTTCACCAACCATCATTATGGAAAAGATGCTGGAAATGCATACGTACAGGGAACCAGAAAACTGGTGCAAAATGATGTACCCATCATCGGAAAATATGGTGTAAATGAAGAAGGCTCAGGAGACATGTATTACAAAGGAGGCAACCTGGTGCACCTGATCCGTCAACTGTTTGATGACGATGAAAAATTCAGGATGGCTTTGAGAGAGATGAACAAGCGCTTTTATCACGCCACCACTACATCAGCAGCAATAGAACAATTCTGGAGCGAACAGCTGAATAGGGACCTCTCTCCCCTTTTTGATCAATACCTGCGCTCAACCAAAATACCAACCCTGGAAATCCAGAAAACCGGGAATAAAATCAAATACAGGTGGGCAGACTGCAACAGCAATTTCAATATACCCCTCAGGGTGATGGTAGACGGAAAACCAACATGGATTGAGCCCGAAACATCATGGAAAACATATAAAGGCAATTCAACCATCAACAGTTTTGAGCCAGATAAGAATTTCTTTGTGGGATTTTCAACCTTACAGTAGACGGCCTGCTTTGACAAATCTTCTACTCCAGTAAGCCTCATCCAAATCACTGATTACCACACCCATGGATGTGGATGCATGAACAAACTTATTGTTTGAAATATACATTCCAACATGGGAAATACTCCTACCGGAAGCAAAGAAAACCAGGTCACCCTCTTTCAAATCCTGCTTTGAAATCTCTTTGCAAAAATCTGCCTG
The DNA here is from genome assembly GCA_046051375.1 of Bacteroidota bacterium. Taxonomy (GTDB): domain Bacteria; phylum Bacteroidota; class Bacteroidia; order Chitinophagales; family Chitinophagaceae; genus Pollutibacter. Next base: position 1,603 of record JBJOOI010000376.1, read on the forward strand.
TTCCCTTGAGGTTCGGGGCAGGGATATGCCAAAGGCTTCGCTGGAGAGGCCCTGCACAAAGGCAGAACAATCTATCCCCTCTTTTGAATTACCTCCAATCCGGTAAGGAACTGCCCACCACTGGTGGACATACTCTATGAGTTTCTTGTTGGTTAATTTCTCCACTTCAATATTGAGCAAAACAGCATACCTGAAAACAACGGGCGGGATATATTCTATCCCCTGCAAATCATTCAGGTATCCCATAGATGATTTATCATCAATAAAACCGATGGCGGTACTGGGACGTTCCTGCGATGCATCAGATTTGAGTCCTTTGGGATTGAGTGCAATAGAAATATCATCAAAAAAAGGAGAATTTCTGGTTGCATTTTTTTTGATGGGAGATGCCTTGAAGAGGGCACAAGACTGCAACAAGCCTGCTATACAGAAAAATAACAATATTTGATTGCGGTTCAATACCATTCAGTTTGTGGAAAAACCCTTTCCTGCTTTTGCTGTTTATTTACGAAATTTGACCTCTTCGCCCCACTTCAATTACCATGTCACGTTTTTCACATCTACACGTTCACACCCAATATTCTTTGCTTGATGGAGCAGCAAGCATTGGCGCCTTGTACAAAAAGGCCATCAATGACATAATCAATTTTGACAGGCAGCTGAAGCAATACCATTGAACTCTTGATCAATGGATCTTCATTTAACTGAACATAATCTAAATTGATGGCAGCACTTTGAAGGATGAGCTGGACACAGCCGCGCTGTGGCGACAGGCGCAAGGGATTGTTGAGGCGCTGCCAGCGCGCAGCTGGCAACGGCTGACACATCGCCACTCTGCCACTGGCCTGCATGCACGCAAACGCATGCAAGAAGCTATCGAGTTCAACTTAAAGCGCGTTTTTGGTCAAGAAATTCAAATACAATGTCAGATCCAGGGGTTGGACGCGGAAAGCCGTACAGCGCGCAGAAAAATTTTACCTGATGTCAAGCACATTATCGCTATTGCCTCAGGAAAAGGCGGTGTAGGTAAATCTACAATTACAGCGAATTTAGCTGGTGGTTTAGCTAAAAAAGGATTTCGCGTAGGAATT
>JBJOOI010000377.1:0-2689 GCA_046051375.1 Bacteroidota bacterium
GTGCGGTCCATCCAAAGAATGTTTACCCGAAAAAAACAAGAAGAACTGAAACCAGACAATGACATGATCGAATCAGGTTTCATCAATGGTGTTTTTAAGGCTGTTTTTTCATTTGAAAGAACATTGCTGAGAAAAATCAATTTCCCTTTTGGCGTGTCGCTGTTGTTGCTGTGGGAAAAAAAACAGATCAAATAAGCCTGCTGCAATGAATTCTTGCCATCAGGATGAAATTGCGTTATTTTGCTTTTAAATATTGGCCTATACCATGAATGAGTCACCGAACACGCGTCTGCAGGGAGAACACTCCGAAATCATGAAGGCAGGAAAACTAGGTTATAAGCTGCAGCGTTACGGTGCCATTTTCAAAGAACTGAAAAACTGGCCAGAATATCTTGCATTCAAGTTGGGCATCCATCCTGGAAAAGATTTTGTTTTCAAGTTCAAAGACGGAAACATCTATCGGGTTCCCAAAAAAATGATAGGGCCTTTTAGGGAATGTTTTTTCGATGATCAGTACATGCTCCACTTTGATCAACAGGGCTTCCCCAAAAATCCCATTATTTTTGATGTTGGGGCCAATGTGGGTTATGCAGCACTTTATTTCTTCCGCTGCTTCCCCAATGCAACCGTCCATTCCTTTGAGCCCATGCCTTTCCTGCAACAGATGATGGAAAAGCACAAAGCAGAATATCCAGGCCATGACTGGAACCAGCATCCATTCGGGCTCTGGAAAGAGGATGGCCACATGGATATATTTACTGATGCTCCTGATGATTTCACTTCCATTTCAGGCATAGCCCATTTTGAAAATGCGGTTCACAAGGTGTCCATCCAGGTGATGGCATTATCAACATTCATCAATGAAAATAAAATTGATACAATAGACCTGCTGAAAATGGATTGTGAAGGAGCCGAGTATGACATTCTTTTCAACCTTCCTGAAAACTATTTCAGCAGGATCAAAAGAATGGCCATGGAAACACACGAGACCCAGCAGTACACAACAGTGGAAATGGCAACGTTTCTAATGGCCAAGGGTTATCAGGTTAAATATGTAACAAGACCCGCCACCCGCACAGGCCATGTCTGGGCATGGAAATAAACAGTCAATGCAATCATGAAGATCGGATTTGACGCCAAACGACTGTTCAACAATTTCACAGGACTGGGTAACTATTCCAGATTCGTTCTGGATACTTTACTGGAAGCAGACACATCCGACGACTACTATCTGTACACCCCGAAAATAAAAGATCGGCCTGAAACCAAAAGATACCTGCAGGATGCACGCCTGAAGATCATCACTCCTCCGTCCTGGATGAAGCCTTCCCCACTGGCAGCAGTTTGGCGATCAAGCTTGCCCATCATTGCAAAAGAATTTTCTTCGCTGGACATCTACCATGGTTTGAGCCACGAACTGCCCATGGGGATTCCTTCGCAGGTCAAAACTATCGTTACCGTTCATGACCTCATCTTCCTGCGTTATCCTCAATTCTATTCAAGGTTTGATGTGATGATGCACCACCAAAAAGTGAAGCATGCCTGCAGGGTGGCCGACAGGATCATTGCGGTGAGTGAACAAACCGCCAGTGATATCATCCATTTTCTGAAAGCAGATCCTGCCAAGATTAAAGTGATCTATCAGGGATGCCACCGACAATTTCGCCATAAACATACACCTGAAGAAATAGCAGTTATCAGAAAAAAATATGATCTGCCAGACCGATATGTCCTGTCGGTAGGAAGCATTGAGTCAAGAAAGAATGCCATCACCTTACTGAAGGCTTTTGCCATGCTGCCCAAAGATGGAAGACCCGGACTGGTACTGGTTGGAAAAGGAACAACATACCTTGACGAAGTAAAAAAAACCATCGTTGCTTTGAATATCGAAAAGGAAGTAAGCCTGATCCACAATGCTGCCTTCAGTGACCTGCCTGCCATCTATCAGGGAGCTACAGTATTTGCCTATCCATCACTGTTTGAAGGCTTCGGTATTCCTATCATTGAAGCCATCGAATCAGGAATCCCGGTGCTGATATCCAAAGGATCCTGTTTCGCAGAAGCAGGCGGACCTCATGCATGGTATGCAGATCCGCAACTGCCAGAAGAATGGGCATCAGCCCTGAAAGAAATATTGGGATCCAATAACCATCCACGCATTGCATCCCAGCATGAACATGTATTGAAGTTCAGGCCGGAACACAACAGGGAAAATTTATTGAACAGCTACCTATTCTGATTGCGCATTCATCAATTCGAGAACCTCAGGCCCAATGTATAGGGCACTTGTTCCAGACCATATTGGTGCATGGGTTTTGAAGCTACAGAGCCATACAATTTTACCGGGCCAAGGCCAAGTTCTGCTACATAAGAAAGCTTGAACTGTTCTAGGTTAAAATTGGACTTTGTTTTATCAGTGCCGAGAGGTCCTTTTTTCTTCTGCCTTGCGCTGGAAAGATAACCACCACTCACGCCTGCTGAGAACTGAAATCCTCTTTTGCCTTTCATCGGATTGGTGTTGATGTTCAGCATCACCGGAACCGTCAGGTAATTGGCCACCAGCTTGTTCTTGCTCAATTCATTCACTCCGCCACGCGTTGTATATACATTGATGTCATCCACATAGGTAATGCCGGTCTTGAAGAAATAGTTATTGCTCTCAATACCCAGACCGTATTTCAGGTTCAAT
>JBJOOI010000378.1:0-2687 GCA_046051375.1 Bacteroidota bacterium
CAGTACATGCGTGATAACATATTGCTTTCCGCTGCCCAACAGTTTGGATTGATGATCAGCATCATGTTTATAATTGTTTCCCGCATCCTTGAATTCCCCATTGGGATAAGGCAAACGCACAAAAACGTTCAACCTTTTTTTCCTGATCAAATCTGAATGTATCCTGAAACCCAGTAGATCCCTCTGTTGATGGCAGGATGTTTCCACTTCAACAGCAATACCTTCCAGTTTGAATTGGCTGGTAATGATGCCGGTATAAGGATCCAATACCTGTTGGATGTCAACAATATCTTTCAGCCCTGCAATGGATCCGTCTTGCTTCAACAACTCCAATCCTATATTGCCCAACTGCAGGCGATGGGGATTGACCCTGAAATATTCGGATGCTTTTTCTGACCGTTGATCTCCTTTGGTTTGAACAGTGTAAGAAACCTGTCTGCCATCCAATGCATACTGCTTTTGAGAGGAGGATAGCAAATTATTGTCAACATTTGGGAAGCTGTGCCATCCCCAGTCAGACTGGGTTCCAAGGGGTACGCCGTTGGCATAATGATCAGGAAATGTCTGCATGCCTGTAGCATCAACTGTGAAAGCAAAACTGCCATTGCCCACCGTCAGCGAAGCCAGGCTATCCATGGCATCAATATGAACGGCATGTCGTTGTACAAGGGCCTTTCTATTGATGCCCTGTGCGTTTGCCACAAATTGCATCAACATGATGGCAGAAAAAAAACCAACCCTAAAAAAATGTCCCTGCTTTGAATCCATGCTTGATGTGATTAGAAAACATTATCAATCAGAGGCCTTGTATATTGCTCTTTTGAATCCGTAATCTTGGGAAGTCCAAAATAAAAATAAAGGGTCCTGCTTTTCAGTCCTTTTAAATGATTCATTTCTCCTTGCGGCCCATATACGGCAGCATTGGACGTAACGCCCATGGCGAGTTTGGTACCAATGGGTGGTATGCAATCAAGAAAAGAAATATTGCCGGGAGGCAATTGCGGATAGGCTTTCCCTGTTGTCGTCAGACCATTGAAATCAAACAAGCGTACAAACAAACCATCATCAGGACTGGCGATGAATATTTTTCCTTCAACCGTGCTCAATTCCATCCAAGCCACTTCACCAAAATATCCTTTGAACTCGGGATAGATGTTAGGCGCGTATCCGGTTTGTGTATTGTTGTACAGGTTTTGCCATACATTGACGGGGGTTCCGGCCATACGGTTTTTCCATTGTCTTGAAGGACCCTTGCCCAGCCATTTTGAGCCGAGGATATAATTTTCAGGATAAGAAAAACTTACACCGGAAAAGGGATGATCACCATCCAGTGCATAGGCATATTGAAGCGTGACCCAACCATTGGCATTGATGCTCCATTCAATTTTTTTCAAATTGCCTTTGAAGTTGAATGATGCCCCAGTTGCATTCTCTTTTTGAAGGATGGATGCATTCTCTAAAATTGCATCACCCCTGACAAGAATGGGTCCGTTGGTGAAGGAATGAACATAGTCGTTCATTTTATTCCTGGACCTGATGAGTTGACCATTTCGCTTATCAATTTCAATACTTACATCACCACCGGATAAAACATATGAGCTGTCCGTTTGTGCAACAGTAGTTGAATCTTTTTTGTAAACCATGAACCTTTTCAGGATTGATTCATTTGATCGTATCATGGTTGTCCATCGCCCGATCTCATCTCCCCTATTGTCTTTGACGATAAGGAGCAATGCATCATGATTGGAAAAATCATTGCCCAATTCCAACTGCAAAATTCCTTTTTCAGTTGGTCTTATGTTCGGTGAAACAGCCCTTCCTTTTTTTCTGACAACATAGCCTGAGGAACGATCGAAAGGGCCACTGAAGTCAACCAATTCCCAGCTGAATGAGCAAGCAGCAGTATTGGTAAAATGAAAACGGTTTTCTATGGAAATCTTGCCATCAAAATCATTATTGATTCTTTTGGGGAACTCCAACTTTACTGGTGAAAAAATTTCCCTCAGTGCAAAATAGCTGCCTTCTTTTTCCCTGTATGGACCAAGGATACCATCATTGGCATTCAGTCCGTTGGCATCCAGCACATTGTTCATGTCGGTACGCATGATGGCCTCATCTGCAAAGGCCCAAATGAAACCACCTGCAGAACGTGGTGCACTCCAATGCAGGTTCCAGAAATCCTCCATGGCTGCAGCACCGCCACCATCATCCTGGGCATGCAAAAATTCAGTGGGCATGTAAATCAGGCTGTCCTGCAATATTTTTTTTGTGCTGTAATAATCCTCATAATGATTGCAGTCGATGCCATTGAACTGGTTACCGGGGCGATGATGGGGATGAATGACGGTCCTTTTTTGAACATCATGTTGTGTGAAAACAGCATCCAACTCCTTGTTTGTTCCGCCCTCATTGCCATTGGCCCAAAAAACAATTGATGGATGATTCATGTCACGGCTGACCATTTCCTTAACAAGGGGTGTACCGGCTTTTGTAGAGTAGGCTTTTTGCCAACCCGCCAACTCATCAATCACATAAATGCCCAAAGAGTCGCACAATTGAAGAAAATATTTATCGGGGGGATAATGGCTGCATCGCACAGCATTCATGTTCATTTCTTTCAACAAACGCACATCCATCAACTGTTGCTCGCGGCTTAAGGTTCTTCCTGTCTCGGGCCAGAAACAATG
>JBJOOI010000379.1:0-2686 GCA_046051375.1 Bacteroidota bacterium
GCGTGCAAAGGATTCGTTAAATCGATTGCAGGTCGTTTGATCTGTACAATCCGAATCCAATGAAAACAATCCTCCTTAGGGGATACATCCCCCGTATTGCAGGGATATCCCTCATCCTCCATCTGATGGTGCTCTTTTCCCAGGGGCAGGCGGTATTCAATGCCAATTTTGGAAACATCAATTTTCTCGCAGCAAACAAAGTACATAAAGTAGGAGCCAATGGTTCTGCTGCAGGCAATGTAACCCTTTATACAAATGTCATCACAATAGGAGGTCAGGCCATTGATTGTATTGTCAGGACTGTATCGATAACCAATGGAATTTTTAAATTGCCGACAGTTTCTGGTGGGGGAACGATACCTTTTGACTACTCTTCAGCAACAGGTGCAACAGGCAATCAGGATCGATTCTTTTCTCCCACTTTTGAGTTCGACCCTGGAGGTGGAAGTTGTATGTTTAAATTTGAGTTTATCCTTGGAGGCAGTTATAATAACAGTACCAAGATTGGTACTGCAGTTATACTTCAGAATCTACGCCTCAATACATATGATATCGATGGCAACGGAGGTACAAACTCCAACCAATTCAATGAGTTTGGTGGATTTTCTTCAGTGACCAGGGGTAACCCCACAAACATACTCAATACATACAATACAACCACTGGATTGACTAAGTTCCGATCCAATACAGCGGCCAATAGCGGAACTGTAACAGCCGATGCACACCGCGTAAGGGTGGAATATGGCCAGGTAAGTCAATTTGAAATCAGTGTGGGTGCAGGGGAAGAGGGCCCAGCCTATTTTTTTCTTGATTTCGGCAGTGGAATCGCTTGGAGTGGAGTTACAACCACTACAACCACCCCAGTGCTTGACCTCAATACCACAACGGATGGCGTAGACAACCAGGTTACCATTTGTGGCGATGCAAAGCGGTTGACCAATGGTGCAGGGTCCGGCAATATCAACCTGGCAAATTCTTCAGGCAATATTGATGAGCTGATCATCAGCTATAGTACTGCATCCATCCTCAATGGAAATTTTGAGTCCTTCTTTCCAAAAGGGTCCAATTCTCTGGTAAACGACAGCATCAAACTTGGCTTCAGCGGCAGCAGTAGTCAAAGTTTTACACTCAACTCTGTGAACTTTGTGGTTCAAAAATCTGTTTCTGGGGGAATAAGCACACTCCGTTTCTCCAAAGCCTCCGGCACACTGACCACTGCCCAAACAGAAATGTTGCTGGACTCATTGCATTATGTAAACACAGCATTGATTCCACAGCTTAGCAACAGAACATTCACCGTCACTGTTCGTGAAGGTTCATTTACAACACCTCCTGCGAGGTTCATCATTTCTGAACTTTGTATCTTAACGACTTTGCCTGTCCGCTGGGTTGGGGTTCAGGTAAAGGCCAACAACAAGAACCAGGTTTTTGTGAATTGGCAAGTGTCTGATGAGATCAACAACAAGGGATACCATGTTGAAATGAGCCATGATGGACAATCCTGGATGGATATCGGGTATGTTCCTGCAAAACCCAGCACCAGTAATCAAGTTGCATATGATTTGACCTTCATACAGAAGTTGACAGGGGTGACCTTTTTCAGGATCAAACAAATTGATATTGATGGAAAGTTCAGTTATTCCTGGGTAAAGAAACTCGATATGGCTGCACAAGACGATCCTTTTATTTGGCCCAATCCTGTTTCTAACGCATTCAACGTTATGTCCAGGGATAGCAATGCTAAGATTATCGTAGTGAGCCTTGGGGGAAAGGTTGCAATGACTGTTCCACTCAAAACGGGGGTCAATCGTGTTGATGTCAGCGATTTGGCAAAGGGTATTTATACAGTAAGGTATACAATGGGAAATGGTGAAATTAAAATACTTCGAATGATCAAGCAGTAGGGACGCTGCATTGCATAACTCATCAAGAGGATGTATCCTGCCAGAAAATCCTTAATTTGGCATCTAACCCTTATGCGCTGCCAGATGAGAGTACTCCTGTTTTTGTCTTTATTATTGAATGCCTTGTTTTCTTTTTCACAGAGCCCAACAGGAACCATCAGTGGAACCATTGTTGATTCTCTTTCCGGCACTCCCCTTCCAGCAGCTACAGTGCAATATTTCAGGGAAGGGAAGGGTACCAGTATCAATGGGGTCGTGGCTGATGAAAAAGGAAAATTTTCATTCAGCGTACCCAAAGGAAATTATCAGCTGCGCATTGCTTATCTCGGATACAAGGAGTATCAATCCAAATGGATAACTATTGCTGATGCATCATCATCCATTCAACTGGGTCTTGTCAAACTATCGCTGGGCAAAAATACCCTGGAGCATGTTGTGGTGCTGGCAGAAAAAAGTTCAATGCAGTTGTCCTTGGACAAGAAAATATTCAATGTAGGCAAAGACCTGGCCAATGCAGGAGGATCTGCAATGAACATTCTCATGAACATTCCCTCTGTTTCTGTAGACCCCGAAGGCAATGTAAAGCTTCGTGGCAGCGACAATGTAAGAATCCTGATTGATGGCAAACCCTCCGGTCTTGTGAGCATCAAGGGTGGAAGCGGATTGCAGAACCTGCAGGCCAGCATGGTCGAGAAAGTTGAGCTCATCACCAATCCTTCTGCCCGCTATGAAGCGGAAGGCATGTCGGGCATCATCAACATTGTATTGAAAAAAGACAGGCG
>JBJOOI010000380.1:0-2673 GCA_046051375.1 Bacteroidota bacterium
AGCCATCATTGATGAGCTTATCTGTTCCATCATTCAGTGGGCAATGCAAGCTGATCACATCAGCGGTTTGGGCCAGCGTTTCAAGATCGACAAAACGGCGATTGGGCAATTGAAGATCCCTTGTATGGTGATAAATAATATGCATGCCCATGCTTTCGGCCATGCCTGCGAAACAGGACCCAATATTGCCCATACCGATGACTCCCATGGTTTTACCATGCCATTCTCGAATAGGCGTCAATGTATAGGTCCAATCATGGTGAGAAGACCAATCTCCATTTCTTACCGATAGATCGTGTACTGCTACCTGATTGCTATGATGAAGGAGCATAGACAATGCATGCTGGGCCACTGAAAATGTTCCATACGCGGGTACATTGCAGACCGCTACCCCTGCTGATGCACATGCCTTTACATCAACACAATTGTAGCCTGTTGCAGAAACAACAACCAATTTCAGTTTTTTGAAATATTCTAACTCAGGAATTCCAACCAGTGCCTTATTGGTAATCAGCACATCAACATCATCATCCAAAGAAGATAGGTTTTCTCGGTTGATACGGTCATGAAAAACAACTTCACCCAAAGACTTCAGGTAAGTCCACGCTATATCATCTTGAAACAAGGTATACCCATCCAACAATAAAATTTTCATGGGCTGATTTTATTTTACAAGGTGTTTGGGTAAATCCTCTACACGCTTGCAGCAAACCTGATCCATGACCTGGTAAAGCTGTGTTTTCAACATACCCATCATGTGATCAGCCCCTTCATTTCCCAAAGCTGCAACAGCATACATGAAAGATCGGCCCAGGAAGGTGAAGTCTGCGCCAGCAGCCAAGGTGCGGGCAATGTCTGGCCCGGTTCGTATGCCGCTGTCCATCATCACTTTGATTTTACCCTTGTATTTATCCACCACTGGCCCAAGAGACTTGATCGCAGATTGTCCTGCATCGATCTGCCTGCCGCCATGGTTGGAAACCAGCAGACCATCAATACCCAATGCTACAGCCATATCAGCATCTTCCACTGTTGCACATCCTTTTAAAATGATTTTCCCTTTCCACCTTTCTCGGATGGGGGCAATCTTTTCAGGATTGAGCCTGCCTGCAAAAGTACGGTTCATGTATTGACCCAATTGACTCATGTTAAGTCCTTTGGGTGTATATGGTTTGAGTGTAGCAAAACCTGGTGTACCATGATACAAAGTTTTCAAGGCCCAGGTTGGCCTTCCCATTATCTGCAAAATATTTTTAAGGGTCATCTTAGGAGGCATGGCCAATCCATTGCGAATATCCCTGGGACGAAACCCGAAAGATGGCACGTCGCAAAGCAGAACCAAAACATCATACCCTGAAGCTTCCAATCGATTGAGGATATCATCCCTCAAATGATCTTCGGCAGGATGATACAACTGAAACCAGGCCTTGCCTTCAGTAACTTCAGCAATCCGCTCTATACTGGAAGTTGAAACAGTACTGAGGATGAAGGGAAGATTGTGCTTGAGTGCTGCCTTTGCCAGTATTTCAGGGGCATTGGGCCAAACGAGCCCCTGAAGGCCAATGGGAGAAACACCAAAAGGTGCATCATAGGTATGTCCAAACAATTCCGTAGAAAGCGATGAACCCGTATGCTCAGTGAGGTAATAGGGAAGCAATTCAACCTGGCGCAACTCCTCAGTATTCTTGCGTAAGTTAACATCTTCATTACAACCTCCATCAAGGTATTCAAAAGCAAAACGCGGAATCCTGCTTTTTGCCTTATTGATCAAGTCATCAATGCCAGGATAATCTGAATTATACGCCCAAGTAGGCTTGGAGTTGTTGGTCTTTTGCATTGCGTAAAGTTAAATGAAAGTTTATTCTGGGCTTGATGTCTTGGCTTAAAAAAATAAAAAAGCCAATACAATGTATTGGCTTTTTAAAACATAAATCTTTAAAAAATAGCATCAATTACCAACCTGGGTTCTGAACAAGGTTTGCATTGATGTTCAAGTCATACGTTGGTATGCCCCATACAAATTGAGGATCAGTTGCTGCAATGTTGATGGTATTGTAATTAGAACCTACGTTGATTGCACCCAGGTTTTGTGGAGTTCCCCTGGTGAAACCAAGACCCCATCTTTTGAGATCAAACAAACGGAATCCTTCGAAAGCCAATTCCCTTGTCCTCTCATTTCTGATCTCAGTGGTTAATGTAGCGCCACTTACACCAGTAAGTGCAGTAAGACCTCTTGCTACACGCAAAGTATTCAATGCACTTAGGGCAAGAGCGTCGTTGGCACCACCCAATCTATTGGCAGCTTCTGCAAAAATCAGGAATTGTTCAGCAGAACGGAAGACCTTTGGAGCTTGCTGATAGTTGGTAAATGTGCCAGTAAACAATGCAGGGTTACCTGGAAATTTGTTGACCACCCACATGTTAGGGTAGTTGATCCCCTGAATGATCGCGGGAACTTGCTTCAGGTAAACCTGCCTTCTGAAGTCAGTTGCAGCATACAGGTTGATGAAGCTAGTAGTAGGGATGAAATCAGGTACAAACCTGTTGGTTGCACCATTAAAGCCCAGGTAAACTGAGTTTGTATTGGCGGGTTCTGTCTGGCGAACAACAGCACAATTGTAAATCACCTCTGTTGCCAAATCGTTGGTCCACATCCTGTCCAAGTTTGCAACT
>JBJOOI010000381.1:0-2804 GCA_046051375.1 Bacteroidota bacterium
CGCAATAGCTGCTTTGTATGGTGTGACCGAACATGGCAACTGGGAAGAAGTGAATATCCTTCACATGCAAAAAAGTATTCAGGATTGGGCCAAGGACATCGGGCTTTCCGAAGAAGAGGCGTTGAATCTGCTGACTAAAGCCAAAACAAAGCTGATGACTTGCCGCAGCAAAAGGGTGAGGCCGGCAACGGATGACAAGATTATTTTGGGCTGGAATGCCCTCTTTAACCAGGCCCTTTCCAAAGCCGGACAAGCATTTGGCAGAGAGGACTGGGTCGCCATTGCAACCCAAAACATGGCATTTTTATTGAGCAGTTTTGAGCATCAAACAACCGGTCAGCTATTGCATACACACAAAGCGGGTATATCAAAATATCCTGCTTTTTTAGATGATGTGGCATACCTGATCCAGGCACTTCTTTTTCTTTACGAACCCACAGGAATGCTCGCTTATCTTGAAAAGGCACGCGAGCTGATGCACTATGCCATCGAACATTTCAGTGATGAAGACCAACTGTTTTTCTACTACACCCCAAGCTTTCAAGAAGATATCCTGGTTAGAAAAAAAGACCTCTATGACGGGGCCATCCCCAGTGGAAATGCAGCCATGGCTTGGAATCTTCACCGCTTGGGCTTGCTGTTTGATCAGCAGGAATGGCGGAAGAGGGCTGAAATGATGCTGGAAACCGTCAAGGATGCGGCAGTGAAATATCCTACATCGTATGGCATTTGGTCCAATTTGCTCCTGGAATTTACCCAGGGAACCCATGAAATCCTTGTGCTTGGCCCACAAGCCTTGCCAGTTGGTCAAGCTGTTTTGTCCCATTTTATTCCCAACAAGGTTTTGATGGCTGCTTCAGATGCAGCAATGGGTTATCCCTTGATGGAAGGACGTTTTTCAGCACCCGAAACGCATATTTTCATATGCCGGAACTACACTTGTAGCCTGCCTTTTACAAGTCTTGAGGAGGCGGTGGACTTTGTGTTAACAAAAAGATAGGGTTTGAAATGCAATATGATCGGTAATTATCCGTTTTTGACGGTAATGTCCGGATGTTTCCGGCTTGTTAAAATTTAGATTATTAACGGGTTAGGTTAAAAATTAGTACCCATTTTTAATATATATTTGTTGAAATGCTCACAAAACAAGCAATAAAAATGAAAGGCAATATTCTGTATGTAATGGGATTGTTGTCACTCGGACTGGTAATGACCGGGTGCGGAAAATCAAGTAAGTCAACCGGACCCGTTGGCGATGGCCAGTTGCGTGGTGTTTCCTTGGGAAATAAATACATCATGCCAAAGCCTCCTGGAATGATTTATGTCCCTTCAGGAACCTTTCACATGGGCCCGTCTGATGAGGATATCAGCTATGCATTCACTGCAAGGAACAAACAGGTGTCCATCAATGGATTCTGGATGGATGCAACTGAGATCACCAATGATGAATACCGCCAGTTTGTACTGTGGGTAAGGGATTCCATCGCAGGAAGTATTTTGAATTTCAAGAAAAATGCGCCTGATGGATCAAGTGCAATTGATTGGGCCAAAGTGAGAACCATCAAGTGGGCAGATCCGAAAATCCAGGAACAATTGAGTGCATTGATTGTAACACCGGACAACAGGATCAATGGCAGAAAAGAAATTGATGCCAAGAAAATCATCTACCATTCTGAGTGGTTGGATTACAAAGAAGCCGCACAAAGAGAAAACGCTGACAAGCCAAGGTCAACATTTGTGGTGAAAAAGGATACCCCAATCTATCCCGATACATTGGTTTGGATCCGTGATTTTTCTTATTCCTACAACGAACCCCATGCTAAAAAATATTTCTCTCATCCAGCCTACGGAGCCTATCCTGTGGTGGGTGTAAGCTGGAAGCAGGCAACTGCTTTCACAGAGTGGAGAACACATTACCTCAACTCATATCTCGAAAGGTCAAAACGCATGACTGAATCAGACTTCAGGCTTCCTACAGAGGCCGAGTGGGAGTATGCTGCCCGTGGTGGTCGCTCACAAGTTCCTTTCCCTTGGGGTGGTCCCTACCTCCGCAACAAGAAAGGTTGTTTGCTGGCCAATTTCAAACCTGGACGTGGTAACTATCCTGAAGATGGTGGCATGTACACGGTAAGGGCGGATGCCTACTGGCCCAATGATTTTGGTCTCTATAATATGGCAGGAAATGTTGCAGAGTGGACATCTTCTCTCTATTATGAAGGTGCTTACAATTTCCAGCATGACATGAACCCAGACATCAGATGGAATGCAAAAGACAATGATCCTCCAAGAATGAAGAGGAAAGTAACCCGTGGCGGTAGCTGGAAGGACATTGGTTTCTTCCTCCAGAACTCAACAAGGAGTTATGAATACCAGGATACCACCAAATCATATTTGGGATTCCGTTGTGTAATCGATCTTCCTCCCATGCAGGCCAAGCGCTAACATCATTTATCTTAGAAATTACATTATTTAAAAATCTATTTATGTCATCATCCAACTCCTCTTCCACGTTCGAGAAATATGTAAACATTTTTGTAAGCATAGGTGCCGCCGTAGTAATTTTTGGTGCCTGGGCAAAAATCCTCCATAAATCATTTGCTGATATCATGCTTACTGTCGGTTTGTTGACAGAGGCTGTCATTTTCCTTGTCTATGCATGGTTGGAAATGAAGGTGGTGCCAGTGCAACGCCAGGTGCTGATTTGCTGAAAGAGACCATTGAAAAATATTTGGATACTGATCAACTGACCAAGTTGAATGGTAATTTTTCAAAATTCAATTCAACCGTGCAAGGCATGGCTTCCA
>JBJOOI010000382.1:0-2654 GCA_046051375.1 Bacteroidota bacterium
AATTTGTTGTCAATTTCATCCAGTCTGTAAACTTCACTTCAGCATAAGCGCGCCCATTGAATACGTTACGAGCGAATACCTCACGGCTCAGTTCATTTTCAGCAATGGTATGACGACCACCGTATGCGCCAGCAGGACGCACCAGTCCAGGAATTGTTCCATTACCATAATCGTATTGTCTGTTGCCGCTGGCATCCAACACATAAGCTCCGGGATTTGCAGGATCATATGCATAGACAGGGAAAATCGGACCCATGCGGGCAGCAAAAAAGAATGGATTAACAATAGAGTTGCTTCCATCGGTTGAGGCAAAATTACCGCCACTGTTTGTAAAATTCAGGTTGGTACCCACTTTGAACCATTTGGTCAACTGAGAGTTCAGGTTGACACGGGCATTGAAACGATTGAAGTCAGAGCGTTTGATGTAACCATTCTCTTTGAGGTAACCAACAGAAACAAAATGATCTGACTTTTCAGTAGCACCACTAAAATTCATGGTGTATTCGTTGCGAACACCATCGCGGGTAAGTGGCGCAAACCAATCCAGATCACTTTCACGATACATCATTTTAGCACTGGGATTAAGTGTACCAGCAGGAAGCATTACCTGGTTCTTGGCCAATGCATATGGATTGTATCCCAAAAGGTCAACAATACCATTTTGTCCTGCAACCAGACCAGACGCAATATTACTTGCAGTTGCCAATGCTATCGGGCTTGTTGCACGGTATGCGAGTGAATTCCTGTAAGATTCCCACATGAGCGGGTAATACTCGTCTGCAGTCACCCTATCATAGTCTGGAATTGCACGGGAAGTAACGCTGGTATTCACCTTCACACTTGCATTTGAACGTCCTTTGCGACCTCTTTTGGTTGTGATCATCACTACCCCATTGGCGGCGCGTGAACCATACAATGATGTGGTGGCAGCGTCTTTAAGAATTGAAATGCTCTCGACATCATCCATGTTGATGTTGGAGATAGCAGCAGTAAAAGGAACACCATCTACAACATAGAGGGGATCATTGGATGCACTCACTGATCCAAACCCACGGATCCTGATGGCAGGAGCCGAGCCGGGTTGACCATTTGCAGTCACTGAAGCGACGCCAGGAGCGGCTCCAATCAAAGCAGAGGCAACATTTGTCAGCGGACGGTTTTGGATCTCTTTTGCAGAAATCTTTGCCGCACTACCTGTAAATGTTTCACGCTTGGCACTGCCATAAGCGGTAACAATTACATTGTCCAAGGCTTTTGCTTCACTGATCAATGAAACATTGACGACAGTCTGGTTGCCCAGGGCCACCTCTTTTGTTCCAAAGTCTACAGCAGAAAAGATAAGTGATTTGGCTGAGGTCGGTACGGTGATGCTGTATTCACCTTTTTCATTTGTTGTTCCACCCCTTGTACCATTCTTTACTGATACTGAAACATTTGTCAAAGGGCTACCGGAATCATCCGTAACCTTTCCAGAAACTTTTTTTTCCTGGGCGCTGACAGAAAGTACCAAAAAGAATAATGACAAGAAGATACCTGAGAAGATCTTCATAAAAAAAAATTTTCACGAATTTACTTGTAGTTTCTCAGGTTGATGAGCAGTGTGTAAGATTTAAGAATAAATCTTTATTCATGTTTATACAAAAAATATTAATGATTAAAATGCAACTAATTTGTTAATGAATTGTATTGAACCCATTTGGATATTGATATCGTATGCTTCCTGGGTGAAAGAATTCCCATGAATGAACATACTCCTGGTAGCTTTTTATTTTTTTCAGTGATGCTCCTTTTAATTTTCCAGCGATACACCTTCCATCGATATCCCAGATTGACTGACTATTCAAGTCAATGATTGAATCATTCCTAAGGCTAAAATTGAGTATATCATTATTGATTTTTCTGTTGTAGGTATGGAATGAGGCAGAATCTTTTTCTAATAAAATAACCAATGGAAGATCAAGCAATGAATCTTGAATAATTCTTAGGGCAACCAGTTGATTCCAGTCGTAGGCTTTTGCGCTAAAATCTTTTTCAATGCCAACAATCCATGATTTAGGATTCCAGGAAGCAGTATCTCTTTTTGTGAGGTTGCTCTTGGAATTTCCTTTGTCATAATTATCCATTTGTTCAAATGATGACTTGAATTTTTCATCACCTTGTAAAATCAGTGAATTGGGAAATCTTCTTAACCATGCATTCAGGGCTACTTGCTCTGATTTAACTTCACTCAGTTTCGTTCCCTTTAATGGGCCGGCTATGCATTCTCCGGTAGATTGCCTCCACCAGCTCTTTGTCGTTTCATCTTCAAACATGGCATTGAAATGATCCATTCCAACCAATCTGAATTTCTCATATTTCCCGTTCACAACCGGATTGAATACCCTTCCGGTTCTGCAGACAGTGCAATAGGTGACCATGACGGGAATCAAATTGACGGTATCAACAACTTGATGGTGATAGCCAATCAACTGAATGGGGTAGGCCCTGGCTTCTCCATTCAGCTCAATGCCAATGACAAGTTTTTCGCTTCCTATTTTATTGGAATCTGCAGTTGATAATTTGATGACAGTTGGTTGATAAAACATTTTATCAGCTTCCATCTTGAAATTGAACATATAAAAAAGAAAGATATAGAGCAGAACCACAATCACCAA
>JBJOOI010000383.1:0-2651 GCA_046051375.1 Bacteroidota bacterium
CATCCTGCCAATGGCCGGGATTACATATTCGTAAAAACAAGTGAGCACCGACGCTGGATTTCCTGGCAATCCAAATACCGTTTTTTCATTTTTTGTTCCAAAAAGCATAGGCTTCCCTGGCTTTTGCTTGATTTTATGGAAGACTTGCTTCACTCCACATGATTCAAATGCATTCATCGTAAAATCATAATCGCCTACACTCACACCACCTGTCATCAAAATCAAGTCTGCATTTTGCAACGCCTTTTCAAGGATTGACTGCAATTGGAACAGATCATCCCCACAGGAAAAAATGTCAACATCATTGATATGCAGTTGAGAAAGACAGGCTTTTAATGTCAGGGAATTTGAGTCGTAGACTTGTCCATATTCCAATGGTTTGCCTGGCATTTGAAGTTCATTGCCTGTAACAAGAAGCGCAACCCTTGGTTTGGGATACACTTTTACAGATGATATGCCCATACCCGCCAAAAACCCGATGGAAGCGGCGTTCAACAAATGTCCTTCAGACAAAGCCTTTGCACCCTTTTGTATTTCTGAACCAGCCTCACGAAGATTATCGCCTTTTTTTAATTGCAGATCAGTCAGCTGCAAAAGGCGATCTTGAATGACAGATTTCTCTTGCATCAAAACAGTATCAGCTCCCGGAGGGACTGCTGCACCAGTAAATATTCTTACTGCAAAACCTGGCTTCAATTGAAATGGATGATTGCTGCCTGCAGCCATTTCACCGTCCAAAACATAGGTCAATTTTCCTTCTTCAAAAGCAAAGGCATAACCATCCATGCTGGATTGTGGATATGCAGGGATGTCGTAGGGTGAGAAAACATCTTCAGCCAAGACAAGCCCTGTTGCATCAGAAAGTAGTATACTGACTGGCTCAAGCGGATTAATGCTCTCCGCAATCAAATCATGGGCTCTTTGAACATGAATCATTGTCTCCATCATCTTCTCATTTCATTCCAAATGTAAGGCTCAAATAATAAAAAACACCCAAGGTAGTGCATCGAAGTATGCATGCTAGCCGCCAATGGTGATCATGCTTCTGTTTTCCAATTTTGATGTTTCAATTTTATCCATGTCGGTGGTAAATTGACCTCCCAGGAATTCTTTCTTGTCCAGGATGCTTTGATGGATATATGGCAGAATATCCTCTCCGTTGCGGAAAGGCGTCAACAAATCGGTTTCGGTTTGCGAAAAAAGACAGTTCTTCATTTTACCATCTGCAGTAAGGCGCATGCGATTGCAATCACCACAGAAAGGTGAACTCATCGTGCTGATGACGGCGAATGTACCCTGATGGCCAGGAACCCTGTATTTCTTGGCAGTTTCATGTACTTCACGTTCCAGTGGAAGGATATCAAATTCGGAACTGGCAACTTCCAATATTTGCTGCCATGTCATTACCCGTTCGCTGTTCCAACGGTTTCCGCTGAATGGCATGAATTCAATAAACCTTATTTGCAAAGGCAGATCTTTTGTCCATCGGATAAAATCATTGATTTCGTCATCGTTCAATCCTTTCATGGCAACAACATTCACCTTTACATGAATGCCTTCTTGAATCATGAGGTCAATATTGCTTCGAACCCTGTCGTATTGATCCCTTTTCGTCATCATGATAAACCTTTCCTTGTTCAGTGTATCAAGGCTTATGTTAAGAGAATGGATACCCGCCTCTTTTATCACATCTGCATACTCGTGAAGTCTTGTTGCATTTGTCGTCAAGGTAAGTTTTGCGCCCAACCTGGATAATCGGAGGATGATGTCAGCAGCATCTTTCCTGACCAGTGGTTCTCCGCCGGTGAGCCGGATTTTATTTACGCCATTGGCCACAAATATTTTTGCGATAGATTCAATTTCTGCTGCTTGCATAAGCTTACTGGCTGGAGTAAATGCATACTCCTCATCAGGCATGCAATAAAAACAACGCAGGTTGCAATTGTCTGTCAGCGAAATCCTCAAATAGTCATGTGCCCTCTTGAAACCATCTATGATCATTCAGCGCCTTTGTCTTTGTTTAACAATCTTTCGTAATCTGCTTGCGTATCAATATCCACATCACCCATTTCAAAATCAACTTCCACCACATTCTCCCGTATTCGCTCCAACATTTTTCGGGCACCAGTATCTCCCGAAAGCAACAAGAGTGCTGAGAAAAGAGACTTATGGAAAAGGGCCGGAGTACCCAACTTACCGTTGTAAGCAGCTGCAGCGGCTGGCAGTCCTGCATCACG
The DNA here is from genome assembly GCA_046051375.1 of Bacteroidota bacterium. GTDB lineage: Bacteria > Bacteroidota > Bacteroidia > Chitinophagales > Chitinophagaceae > Pollutibacter. Next base: position 2,238 of record JBJOOI010000383.1, read on the forward strand.
CTGTGCTTCAATCAAAGCCTTGATCAGATCATGGCTGAGGTATGGCTGATCACAAACCAGGATGATGATACCATCAACCTGCGGATAAAGTTCCATCATGCTGGTCAATCCCTTTCTTAGTGAAGAGGCCATCCCCTCCTGCCAATTTTCGTTGTTAACAACATTCAAACCAGCTATGTTCAGTGTTGGCCTGATCTTTTCTGCATGGGCTCCCAACACTGCAATAACGGGGCACATCATCGATTCACATGCCGTCTTTGCCACACGCGCCAGCAAAGTGTTTCCATCAAATGAAAGCAATTGTTTGGGATTACCCAACCTTTTGCTTTCTCCAGCCGCGAGGATGATGATTCCACACTGTTCTATGTTGTATTTCATAGAGAAGTAAAAATATTCGTTTTTTCAATCCTTATG
>JBJOOI010000384.1:0-2650 GCA_046051375.1 Bacteroidota bacterium
GACAATGGAACCTATGATGCACAGGGGATTGATGAAAACCTGGTAGTAGGCGGACTGGGCAATCAGGTTCCCAACGACAATGCAGGTCCTTCCATCAAAGGTTATCTGAACAATCTTCAATTTATCAATGGGGGTATTGTGAATGAAACGCCTCTGCTGCTGGTTCATTTGGCTGATCCATCAGGCATCAATCTTTCCGGCAATGGCATTGGCCATGAAATCACTGCGGTAATCGATGGGAACTACCGCGAAACCATCGTGTTGAATGACTATTTTAAGGCATCATCTGCCACATCATTGAACGGAACCATACAATTCAGGCTTCCTCAGCTTTCAGAAGGAAATCATAAAATTCTCCTCAAAGCCTGGGATGTTTTCAATAATTCCAGCGAATACACCCTGCTTTGCAAGGTCATTAAGCAAGATACCATCAAGGTTACAAGGCTTTTCAATTATCCCAATCCGGTCTACAATTCAACCATCTTTTCATTCAGCCTGGAAGGGCCGAGTGCCGGTGCCAAGGCAGATCTGATGATCTTAACGCTTGAAGGTCAGGCACTAAGAAGTTTCACCAAGGCAATAAATGAGGCAGGATTGCGTTCTATCGAGATTGAATGGAATGGCAGGGATGAGAAGGGCAACAGATTGGGCAGAGGGGTGTACATCTATCAATTGACCATCATGAGCAAGACCGGAAAGATAACGCGGAAGGTACAAAAGCTCATTATCCTTTAAACCTAAATTCCTTAATTTAGCCAAATATGAAAAGAATTGTCAGGAATCTATTCGGAGCTGTTGTTTTGTTGTCGTCAGCAACAAATGCATTTTCTCAAACGAGCAGCATCAATGTGGTGACATCTGCAGTACCTTTTCTCAGGATCTCTCCTGATGCAAGGGCTGGTGGAATGGGTGATCTTGGGGTGGCCACTTCGCCCGATGCCAATTCTCAGTTTTACAATGTTGCAAAATATGCTTTTGCCAAAAGCCCTTCAGGCCTGGCAATGACCTATACTCCATGGCTGAAAGACCTTGGTTTGAATGATGTTTACCTTGCGTCTCTTGCTGGCTATTATCAGCTGAGTGAAACTGAGGCCATCTCTGGATCCCTTCGCTATTTCAGCCTTGGCAATATTCAGTTCACCGACAACCTGGGAAATGACCTCAACTCATTTCGTCCCAGGGAATTTGCGCTGGATGCGGGTTATTCCAGAATGTTGGGAGAAAATCTTAGCCTGGGTGTAGCCCTTCGCTACATCAATTCAAACCTTGCTGGTGGACAAGCAGTAAATGGAGTGTCCTACAAAGCAGGCAATGCAGTTGCAGGTGATATTGGACTTTATTATACCACGGAAGCGGAAGATGGCAGTGGAATCAATCTGGGTGCGGCATTAACCAACCTGGGTTCCAAAATCAGTTATACCAATGACGCAACGCAGAAGGATTTTATCCCTGCCAACATGACTATTGGTGGAGTTTATAACTATGTGAGCAACGAGGTCAACCGCCTTTCTTTTGGTATTGACATCCACAAATTAATGGTACCAACCCCTCCGGCTCTGGGTGATTCAGCAGGTCTGGCCAATTACAGGACAAAAGGTATTGTTGGAAGCTGGTTCAGTTCCTTTGGTGATGCCCCTGGTGGCGGCGCAGAAGAACTGAAAGAATTTACATTTTCGCTTGGCGGGGAGTTCTCCTACAACGAACAATTTGCTGTGAGGGCAGGATATTTTTATGAAGACAAGACAAAGGGCAATCGCCAGTACTTCTCATTGGGTGCAGGTTTCACCTCATCATCTTTCGGGGTCAATCTTTCTTACCTGATTCCTTCCGGATCTGGAGTGAACAGAAATCCTCTCTCCAATACCATACGCTTCAGTCTGCTCATGGATCTTTCTCCAGCAGAAAGAAACTGATAACACTTTAAATAATAGATTGAAAACGGCCTTAGGGCCGTTTTCTTTTTTCATACATTTATAAAAAATACAGCATGTCTTTCAGGATTGGATTTGGGATAGATTTTCACCAGATGGTAGAAGAAAGGGATCTTTGGATTGGTGGTGTGAAAATACCCCATCACAAAGGGGCCAAAGGACATAGCGATGCAGATGTGTTGCTGCATGCCATTTGCGATGCCATGCTGGGTGCGCTTTCCCTGGGGGATATTGGTGTCCATTTTCCTGACACCGATGCTGCCTATAAAAACATTGACAGCAAAATCCTCCTCCAAAGAACATTTGAATTGATCGCTGCCAAGGGATATAAGGTAGTAAATGTAGACAGCTCACTCTGTTTGGAAGCGCCAAAGATTAAACCTTATGTTAATTCCATGCAGGAAACCATTGCCTCCATCCTGCAAGTGGATGTTTCAGATGTGTCTGTAAAGGCCACTACAACGGAGAAAATGGGCTTCGTTGGGCGTGAGGAGGGTTTGGTCGCCTACGCAACCGTGCTTCTTGAAAAGCAAGGATAGTTGTACCTTCGCAAAAATCATTTCGTTGAAGGTTAAAGTCATCAACAAATCATCCCATCCACTTCCATCCTATGCCACATCGGGTTCATCCGGCATGGACCTGAGGGCAGACCTTACCATTCCTGTTTCGCTTGCCAGCATGGAAAGAAAGTTGATTCCAACTGGCATCTATCTGGAGAT